>JBIPOY010000024.1:0-15496 GCA_044378705.1 Saprospiraceae bacterium | reverse complement strand
TCGTCTAGACGAGTTGCGTCAATTGTTGTCAATGCAGAGTTCTCAACATCCCTCCCTCGACAAGTTGCCGGTATTGTTGACGAGGGGCGCGGTTCTATACCTCAATCTGTCTGATATTATTTGTCTAGAGGGGGATGAAAACATTTGTTTTGTGCATACGATTGTTGAAAAAGACATTTTGTCTATTCGCCATTTGGGATACTACAAGGATTTGTTAAAGAATCGGGGTGCTTTTTTGCAAGTATCCAAGAGAAGCCTTGTCAACAGCCGATATATAGTACGTTATGAGCCGATGGAAGCGGTTGTGTACCTGACAGATGGCAGTACGATAGCAACGTCTCGTCGTGGTGGTCAGCAATTGGTGGAATATTTCCGCGGGATGTTTGGCTGATGTCTGATCTTCAACATACCACGGTACAGCGGGCAATACCAGTTCGAACATGGTTTTTTTTCCTTGTTTTTGGAGCTTTGGCAGGGTGGCTTGCCTATTGCGCTGACCGCCATTATTTTCAATATTTCATGGCGGTGTACGGGGTCTTTTTCGGCCTGTATGTATGGGTTTGTTTTTTTCAACAGCAAATTGATGCAAGGCACCTGCTGGTACTTGGTATTTTGCTTCGCGTGCTGCTACTGTTCAGTTTCCCCAATCTTTCCGACGATTGTTGGCGATTCCTTTGGGATGGGCGATTGTCGGTTTCTGGATATCATCCGTTTCTGCATCCGCCGAATTATTTCATAGAAAACGGCATTACACCACCGGGTATAACATCCGAGGTGTACGGACAACTTAATTCTCCTCGTTATTTCACGGTATATCCGACCATTTGTCAGGGTGTATTTGCGGTGGCTGCGTGGGTATCTCCTACGAATGCTTGGGTAGGAGTATGGGTAATGAAACTTTTCCTATTTATTTGTGAACTGGGTACCATTGGGCTGTTGATGTCAGTGGTGCAACCCGCTCATGGTCGTAGTGCCACTCCGGCAGTATTGTATGCCCTCAACCCCCTCATACTCCTTGAAATTATGGGCAATGCACATTTTGAAGGGGTCATGATATTTTTTTTATTGGGGGGTATTCTGTTGATGCGGCGGGGTATGACGGCTACTTCTGGCGTATATTGGGCGTTGGCGACAGCGTCGAAGATGTTGCCGTTGCTTTTTTTACCCATTGTATGGCGCTGGTTGGGATGGCGCAAGGGCTTGGTTTTTTTCGGGGTATTTGTGTTGTGCTCCATTGTACTTTTTCTACCGTTGTTAGCAGTGTTGCCCAACATAGTGCAGAGTTTGGATTTGTATTTTCGTGAATTTCAGTTCAACGCAAGTTTTTATTACCTCATACGAGCGGTGGGCTATTCCTATATTGGATGGGATATTGGAGAGCGATCGGGTCCGCTGTTGGGATTGGTGACCCTAAGCGGGATTGTGATGATGGCTTTGTTCACGCAGCGATTGTATGAAGCTTCGCAGGCCCGGTTGGCCTCTGTATTGTTGTTTGCCATATTGCTATACCTTAGTTTGTCTGCCGTGGTACAGCCCTGGTATGTTTGTGTGCCGTTTGTACTTTCACTGTTGACCCGTTGGCGATTTGCCTTGGTATGGACGGGTTTGGCGGCCTTGTCGTACAGTCATTTTGACGGGTTTGGGAGGCAAGAGCATTTTGGATTGATTGCGTTGGAGTACACGGTATTGTGGTGTTTTTTTGGGTGGGAGGTGTGGTTGTTCAATAAAAAACCGACCTACAACACAATTGTTGCAGGTCGGTTGAGGACTGATGGTAGTTCAACAGACGATTAGAAACGCGCGGTGACACCCGCCATAAAATTGACGCCGACGGTTGGATAACGGTACCATCGTTCGCGCTTGTTGTTCAGGAGGTTGTTGATATCGAGGAAAGCGCCGATGTTTTTGGTAAAAAAGTAAGTACCGCCCACATTCAGGTCGTACAGCAGTCCACTTTTTGTGGCCGTGCCGAATTCGTCGCGGAAAGAAATCTTATCAGCGGTGTAAAGATTGGCTTTCAGATGGGCCTTACCCTCCAGCAGGGTGTACACGGCGCCAAAATTTCCCTCCATTTCAGGCAGACCCCAAGCGGCTATTTCATCTTCACCGGTATCGGTAGTTTTGGTATCGTAAACGTTTTGGCTGATGGTAGCGGTGATTGCCAGGTTTTTAATGGGAGATAGAGTAACAGTTCCTTGGAGATTAAAAATCCGGACTGTATCATACAGCACATAAAAGCGGGTCAATTCTTGGCCATCACCATCGGTATGAAAAAGGGTTTGGTAGAGAGCCAAGTCAGAGGCCTTGGCATAGCCAATTTGCCCATTGTAATCAAGCCAATCAATTTTGCCTTTTAACCCACCAAAGTAATGATCATAGCGGGTGTTTTTTAGGTTTGTTTGTCGGATTTCTACAAACGGATTGTACCTAGAAATACTGCGGTAGGTATTTTTTCGCAGATCACCGGTAGCGCCCGCAAACACCTGAATACCATCGCCCCATACGCGGAGGGTAAGCGTAGCATCCGGGAAGATACTGAATTTATCGCGGTTGCTTACAAAGTTACCCCCGACTTTTACCTGCAGGAAATCTGTGTGTAAAGTAAAGGATGGTTGCAGGTAGATGTTGTTAATTTTCTGGGTGACGGTATCGGTGAATGAGGTAAAATCAGGTCGGATGGTGATGCGCAAGGCGTGTTTTTCAGCGAACCATTTGGTGGCAGAAAAACCTAGGTCGAAGCCAGTTTCTTTGTTTGAATAATCATCGCTGAGGTGGTAAAGGTTTGGGGCGATAGAAAAATTCAAGTCAAAGTCATTGCGTTTGCTGTTGTACAAACGGCCTCCAACGTCGATTATTTTAAATTTCTGTTGAATCCGTGCATCGGTGAACGAGAATTTATCGTGGTCATAGCCATAAAAATGTACTTTTTCGTAGATATAGCCCACCTTTCCTTCCACGGCGAGGTTGTTTTTTAGAAAAATATTGGTATTTATTAGGCCTTCTGTGGTACTGAATTTTTGATTTTCTAGGGCTTTGTTGGCGTTCAAGGAATGGTGTTTGAGCCATACTTTTCCATCAAACTTATCGGAGGTTCCAAAATAATAGCCGGCCTCACCGTACAGGCTGGTAGGAACACCGGCGCCGAGTTTAGCAAAGCCATTGTATGCTTGTTCTTTTGGGCCGGCTTTAATGCCAATAGGTCGGAGCTTGGGCGCGTCGTATTTTACATTGGATGGATGCGGCGGCACGGAGTAAGACTGTCGTTTGGTCGTCGTATCCAGGGGTGGGAGGGTTGGAGATACGGTTACCTTATTGGCATCGAGTAGCCGTGCGTCGAAGTCTTTCACCACAGTTACGTTGTCGCCTTCAAGTTCTTTTTGTGCTGAGGCCAGAGGGGCAAAAGCAATGGTACTCAAAGCGGCTATTAGTATAAATTTATGTTGAAAATTCATTGTTGAAAGATTGAATGGTAAAAGATAAAGCATACAATTGTATGGCTGTAAACGCCGGATGAGGTGTATTACAGGTGTCTTTTTAATTGCTTTCATCCAATTCCAGCAAGGTTTTGTTGCCTTTTTTCTCGGATGTATTGTCCTTCATTTTGTTGTTTTCGACCAGTGCATCATACTTTTGTTTCGCCAGCGGAACAATCTCTTTGTTGCTGCCGGTGTAGTTTTCGATGACGGCTTCGAGCGCTGCCATGGCGCTATTTTTGTCATTTTGGCTGGTATAAACATCTGCTAGAAGGATTAAATTTCGGGCAATCCAATCGTCATAGCCTGCGCTGGCTTTATTGGCATCGTTGATGAGTTCTTCTGCTTCGGCGTATTTTTTCTGTCGGTAGAGCATTTGTCCGAGATAGTGATAGGCTTCTGCCATTATTTCGGATGTAATATTTTCGGTTACAGATTGCAGAACGGGATAAGCACGCGTATAGTCACCTTTATCGTAGGCCATTTTTCCTGCGTAAAAATTGGCGACGGCCCGTTGGTCTTGAGAAGCCAGGGGGGATGCATTCACTTTTTGGGCGTACTCGCTTACGGCCACAGAGTTGTTGGTTTGGTAAGCTGCTTTGAGGGCGACGAGTTGTGCATCGAAGCGGGATTGTTCCGTCACCGCGGCGTCTTCCCATTTTCGGGCATATTCGAAAGCCATACCGTAGTCAGCCGTGGTGTTGAGTGAAATAAGAGCGGCTCTTTCAGCGGCTTTGGCGAACACCTTACTGTTTCCTTTTCCGATCACCGTTACATAATCCTTGAGTGCTTTGTCAAATTGTTTGAGTGCGGCCAAACTTTCACCTCTCAAGAAGTAGGCGTTCAAGGCACTGCGTCCATTGGGGTACTTGGTGAGGTAATTGGAGAAGCCATCAATCGCTTGTTGGTAACGGGCATTGTTGAATTGTGCTTCAGCGGATTCAAAGAAAGTGCTGTCTTTGCTGGAGGAGCTGACATTGCCATATCCGGGCACGGATTCCAGGAAAGCGTAGTATTCATCGGGTTTGTTGAGGTCTTTCACATAAATTTCGCGGAGGGCGTCAATGGCCTGTTTAGACTCTTCGCTTTCTGGATTGTTGGCGAATACCTGTTTGAAGTAGTTGATAGCCGTTGTAGGGTTGCCTTGGTTGACAGAGATGAGGCCCAATTTGAGTAAGGCGGCATTGATCAGGGTACTTTTGCCTTTGAAGTCAGACACGATACGGCGGAAAGGAGGAATGGCCATGTCGTGTTTTTCCATGTCAAAGTAGGTGTCGCCGAGTTGAAAGAGTGCTTCATCGGTAAAGCGACTGTAAGGGTAGTCTTTAATTAAGCTTTCAAGCACCACAATTTTATCAATTTGGCTGCCTTTCAGGCCTAGAATGATGGCTTTTTGGTACAACGCATATTCGAAGCCTTCGTATTTTTTCTTGACGGCCTCATCGTACAGAGCAATGGCTTCGTTGTATTGGTTGTTTTTGAAATAGCAATCAGCTGCGCGCAAAACGGCATCTCCGAGTACGGCGGAACGAATTTGTTCGTTGCTGGTATTGCTTTTTTTAAACCCATCCACGGCGGCTTTAAAGTTGGTCAGCGCAGCTTTGTAGTCTTTCAGTTTCATGTTGTTATAGCCTTGCACGTAGTTGCACATGGCCAAGCTGCTTACTTCCGGCAGATCATTGGCAAAGGGTTTGGCATTGTTAAAGAACGCGGTCATGTACGTTTTACTGGTGCCATATTCTCCTTTTTCATGGGCGATGGTTCCGAGCCAGAAGGAGCATAGCGCCGACGTTCTTTTGTCTATGGGGAAATCTTGAGATTTGTTTAAATAGCGGCGTGCCTCGTCTTTTTGTCCATTTTGGAACAGTTGTAAACCGCGGTAGTAAGCAACGGTTTGGTACGTACCATTGAGGCGAGCGGAGCGGTTTTTGACGGATTCGAGTGAGGCCAGGGCACGGTCATAATCGCGGGTATTGAGAAACACCTCGCTCATCAGCGCCTGAGCGTCTTCGTAATATTTAGACGAGGTTGGTACGCGTTGTAAGGCTTCGATGGCATCGCGGTCAAACTTGAGTTCATAACTCAGTTTTGCGTAGTTGATCAGCGCATCTTCTTTTACCGCCATATCATAGTTCATGCTTGCTGCTTGGCCGAAGGCATTGCGGGCGTTGAACTTATTTTTGGTACGGATATAACAATCTCCTAAGTGATAAAGGCCGTTTTGTCCCAATATGCTGTCTTGCTTGGTCAGTTGCTCGAAGTTTTCAATGGCTGGTTTGTAGTATCCATTTTGATATTGAGCGTATCCGAGTTGATAATAATCGGCAGGGCGCAGCTGGGCGCCATTTTTGGCAGCAAACTCCAAGTAGGGCATGGCATTCTTATAATCACCTTTTTCGTAGTAGGCTTGGCCTACGATTTGGTTGATTTCTGCCCGGTTTTTTACACTGCTGTCTTTGGCTTTTGCTGCGCCATAAGAGATCGCCTTGTCATAATTTTTTTGTGCGGCATAAATTTGTGTCAAGTAGTATGGCACGGCGCCTTTGTATTTGTCCGACTGTTCACAGCGAACAAAGGCCTTGGCCGCATCATCGTATTTTCCGTCAAAGAAAGCACAACAGCCGTAGTAATAATTGGCAGGGTGGTACCACTCTCCGCGGCCATTCTCTTTAAGCGGCGTAAATTGAGTTTTTGCGAGGGTAAACTGCTTGGAAACGAAGTAACTATAGCCTTTTTTGAATCGGATTTCATCGCGGATGGGACCGGAAACATCGGGGGCTAGGTCGTAGTATAACAGCGCTTTATCGTACTCTTTTTTATTAAAATAGTAATCGCCGATTTCCAGGGCTGCTTGGCTGGCCAAAGGAGAGGGCGAATTTTCCCGCAAGAAGTCGAGTACTAATTTTTCGGCCTCAGGCTGACCAAGGCGGACGGCACATTTGGCGTAGAACAATTCGGCCTCATTTTTCAAGGGTTTCCACTCCGGTTCATTCACTTGACGCAGCGTACTTGTAGCTGCGCGGAACTCTTTTTGGGCCAGTCCGTATAGGTTTTGGTTGAAAAAGTCTACACCACGTTTGTGTGACAGGGTGGCTTCGGTAAAAATGGTGGTCTGTTGAGCGCTTAAGTTTGCGAAGGACAGCAACAGAAATAAGGAGTAAATACCTTTCCGAAGGTTCATATTGTATTGAGTTGATGGTGGAAGACAGATAGTCAAAGGCATGATACCAACATTACGCAGCGTTTTTTCTGCCGAAGTACGTCATACGTTACAGAAACGCATGAAAGACCCGCAAAAATATGTGTTCGCGCGTAATTACTGAAAATAGCCTTAAAAACTGTGCAAATATACGGACTTACTGCGCATGCATGGAATGCCCAAGGGTGGCTCAAAGATACACTGCCCGGTGTTACTACGGTACTGCTACGTACCCATAAATGGTACGGGTGAGCGAGGCGATGACGTTGGGGAGCTTGGAACGATTCTTTCCCTTGGTCATGATGGTTACCAGATAAGCCTTCCCTTTCACATAAAAAATACCGGACTCATGGAGTTCATAGTCATCGCCGTTGTCCCACTCCGCAAATTTGTGTACCACTTTGGTACCCTCCGGCAAGCCCGTGACAAACCCTTCTGAAAAGGTGCTTTTGCCCAGCAACGCTAATGCATATTCGGATAACTCCGGTACTAAATAGGATGAATTGTAGAGGGCTCTGAAAAAAACAGAATAATCTCTCGGTGAAATGAGTACCAAGCTATCCCTTCCATCCGGCAATGGAATATTCACCCCTAGGTCGATAAATGTTTTTTCGTATGCTTTTAGCCCTATTTTTTGGCTCAACAACCACGTGGCATTGTTGTCGGAATACTGGATCATGTAGCGCAGTAGCTCGCGCACAGTGTATTTTTTTCCAGCTACTATCGTATTGGTGTAGTAATTCTGAACGGGAAGCGTACCCTTCGTGGGGGGCTGAAACTCATATTGTTTGTCCAATAAACTGGGGTCAGATTCTGATTGGTACAAGTACGATATCAAAAGGGGGACTTTCGACAGTGATCCCGGGTGGTACCCTTCATTTTCTCCAACCCCTGTCCACCTGCTGTGCTCAAAGTCTCGGATGTACACAGAGGCAGTCGTGATATCTTTTGATGCTATTAAGGAGGAAATTAAAGACCGAACAGCGTTTTTTACGGGAAGGAATTCCGGTGACTCACAACTTTTTTCGACATAAAGGAGGGGCTTGGTGAGGTCAAAACCACTCCTCCGAAAAGAGGTAACTTCACATTCGAGTGCAGTGTTTGAACGTGCAGTCATTGAACCGGAAGGATTTACATCCACATGGTTTGTGACGTACTTGAAAAAAAGAAAGGATAAAACAAATCCTACTAAAAAAAATATGACGCCTCGATAGCGGAATATGTTGTGGGCAAAATGATACATTGTAACAGGGATTGAAAAGCACAAAGATAAGTGGCTCGTCGCTCTGCAAAATGTAAGCAATTTTCAAAAGGGCATAATATCCATCAATAATTTTTATTTGACATCGATTGTGCTTTCTCCAACACCGTCCTTTCCAGTGCTTTTTTAAACGCAACGATGCGCTGCAGCAAATCGGGATCGGCTGTGGCCAGCATTTGTGCTGCGAGGATACCGGCATTCTTGGCGGCATTGAGCGCGACAGTAGCAACCGGAACGCCTTCCGGCATTTGGAGGATGGAGAGGATACTGTCCCACCCGTCGATGGAGTTAGAGGATTTTACTGGAACGCCAATGATGGGTAAGGGCGAAATAGCGGCCACCATACCCGGTAAATGTGCAGCCCCACCAGCCCCGGCAATGATTACTCGGATGCCACGCCCATGGGCTGTGCGGGCAAATTCAAACATCCGCTCGGGTGTGCGGTGTGCAGAAACGATTGTCATTTCAAAGGGTACGTGGAGTTCTGTAAGTACGTCAGCCGCTTTTTGCATGACCGGAAGGTCGGAGTCAGAACCCATGATGATCGATACCATAGAGTGGGGGAGTGTTACCGGGTGAGTTGGAAAAGTTGTGGTGTACTGTTGTTGTTGGCCACAAGGAACATGGATTTACCGGCGCCGCTGCGGACCATTTTGAGATCTCTTGCTTCCCGATTGGCCCAAAAGCCACTTTTTCTTGCCACAATGGGTATGAAGTTCGCCTTGCCATTGTTTTCAAGCAACAGCCCACTACCGGCATCCAGCCGGCCACTTTCCACCTGTTGGCCATAGTCGTTGCCGACGACGAGGATGTCAAGGTCGCCGTCGTTTTGCCAATCAAAGAGTTGGATGGCGTTGGTGGGCGAAATTTGGGCTTCATTGGGCAGTTTTTTGGCCACGAAGGTTCCATTTTCGTTCATAAAAATGGTGGAAGCTAGGATATTACAGCGCAAGGTAAGGGCTGATTGAAGGTCTTTTTCCGGGTAAATATCTTTGATACTTGCCTGGGCATAGTGGATGGTTCGAACAAATTTTTTCCGTAAGCCGGGCAATTGTTTGATCAACACCTCCCTTGTCGCCACCGGAAACTCATGTGCGCCCTCCATTTGTGTCATGATGGGATCCATGCTGCCATTGCCATCAAAATCTTTTGCATACATCCGCAGTGGAGCATCAGCGCTGGCGGTATAGCGGGTGTTGAGTCCGATGTTTCCTGCTACAAAATCAAGGTCGCCATCGCCATCCAAGTCCGCGGCTTGAAGGCTTCGCCAGAACCCTTCGGTACCGTTTAGGCCATACTTTGCGGATAAATCTTCCAGTTTGCCATTCGTCACACCAAAGATACGGAGGGGCATCCACTCTCCGGCCACCAGTAGTTCGGCCTTGTTGTCGCCGTCAAAATCGGCCCAGGTCATGGCGCGTACAAGCCCTAAGTTTTTGAAAAAAGGCGCTACGCGGTCGGTCGCATCGGTAAAATTCCCCTTGTCGTTTAGCCACACCATGCTGGCAGGTGCGGCGGGGTATTTTCCGGGCACACACCATCCGCCAAAGAAAAGATCCTGATCGCCATCGCCATCAAAATCGCAGGCGCTGACCGCAAAGGTGGAATTGCCGGCTGGGGGTACCCCGGAAGTTTTTCGGGAGAAATTCCCTTTCCCATCGTTCAGGTAAATACGTGGGGTATAGTTGGGTGCATTGGCAGGGAAGCTGTTGCCGCCAGATGCCACCAAGAGATCGAGGTCTTTGTCGCCATCGGCGTCAAAAAATAGGCATCCTGTATCCTCATACTGTTTGTCCGCTTCCCAAACAGAGGGTGTTGATGCTTGAAAACTGCCGTTTTTTTGTAAAAATAAACCTCCTGTAGCACCAGCAGCGTTGCCGATGTAGCAGTCATCCAACCCGTCACCGTTCACATCACCCACGGCCAGGCAAGGGCCCGGGCACGACAATTTCCAAGGCAACAACCGTTCGTTGTTAAAATCCTGAATATCGTCTTCTTTGTGGGAAAAAACCGGCGCAATGATTTCCTTGAAGGAAGAAGCAAGGACCGTACTGGACGGGGACAGGGTTCCTGGTTTGGCTTGGGCAATATCCACCGTAATACGCTGATTGGCGCGTACTTTTTGGAGGGAAACTATTTTGTTGCCCGGAAATTCGACTTCCACGACCTCTGCTTCTTGGGCCGTGCCCAGTCCGAAGTGCAAGAGAAGTTCCACCGATGAAAAGAACCCACGGGTGGGTGTAAGTTCATCTACATAAACATTATTGCCCACTTTCACGCGCACTTTTGCCCCAATGGCGAACGTATTGGGTGCCGCACCGACCAGCTTTAACTGCAACCAAGAGCCCTTATTGTTTTCAAGAGCCCGATTTTTGTACACCAATGCTTCTGAGTTGAGGTTGTTGATCACCATGTCCAAATCGCCATCATTGTCTAGGTCTGCATAGACAGCGCCATTGGAATAATTCAGATCTGTAAAGCCCCAGGCCGTGCTCACGTTTTCGAAGGTGAGGTCTCCGCGATTTTTGTAGCAATAGTTTTGGATGGGCGTACTGGGGATCAGGTTGAGAAATTCGTAGATATCGGGAATTGTTTTGGGCGAAAGCCCGCCATTTCGCATCACGGAATCTACGGTAAAATTGATGTAATCAAGGTTGCTCATGTCGCGCAAATAACCATTGGCGACGAATATATCGCGCCAGCCATCGTTGTCATAATCTTGGATGAGGGAAGACCAACTCCAGTCTGTTTGGAATACTCCTGCCAAGCAACCGATATCGCTGAAGGTACCGTTTCCATTGTTCAGTTGGAGCATGTTGCGCATTTGCTGGTTGCCATAGCCATATTTTGTCAGGGTTGTTTGGCGGTCCAGGGTCATGGTATTCATCAATTCTTGGCGTCTTTTGGCGGGTTCGGCGAGCATATCCAGTGCCATGAAGTCATTGAGTCCGTCGTTGTTGATATCGCCGAAATCAACGCCCATGGTATGGTTGGCGTGGTGTCGAAAAACGGTGTTGACTTTGTCGCTGAAATTACCGGGTTGGTGCGGGTTGTTGAGGTACACAAAATCCGGGTCTATGTAGTCATTTCCCACCAAGACGTCTTTGTATCCGTCACCATTGAGGTCGGATACGGTTACACTGAGAGAAAAGGCTCTGTTGTACACGCCGGCCTTTTTGGTGACGTCAGTGAACGTATTGTTGCCATTGTTGAGGTACAAGCGATTGGATTCGAAGGGGTACTGGGGTTCTACCATGCGTTCCGTACGTCCATTTCCTACATCACGTACGCGCACAGAGCTTACGTTTTTGTAATCTACGGGGTGGTTGATGAGGTAGCAATCGAGGTCACCGTCGTTGTCGCAATCGAAGAAATTGGCGTGGTTGGAGGGTGAGTCATCGGCTAGTCCGTAGGCGCGGGCACTTTCGGTGAATGTATTGTTTTGGTTGTTGATGAACAGCAGGTTTCGGCTATTTTCATTGGGTTTGAGGGTGGTACGGCACAGGTAAATGTCTTGCCAGCCGTCTGCGTTGATGTCAACAATGGTCACGCCGGTTTTTTGACCTAAGGGGGCTTCTGTTCCCGCGCTTTGAGCGATGTCTTCAAATTTTAGCCCTCCCTTGTTGAGGTATAATTTGCATTTCCCCATGGTGCTGGTAAAAAACAAATCCTGGAGCCCGTCTTGGTTCACATCCAGCACGCCAACGCCGCCGCCATTGTACAAATAGGCGTCGGTAACGATGTTGAGTTCGTGGGTTTCTTGGATGTTGTTTACAAAGGCAATACCAGTTTCTGCGCTGTTCATTTTTTGAAACAGCGCATCGGCGGGTGTGGCGGGTTGTTCGGGCCTAAAAGCAGTAGCGGGTTGCCCCGGCTTGTCTTTTCCGCAAGAAACAGCGATCAAGAGGATATAAAATGCGTAAGGTAGGTATTGCTTGTGCGGTATCATGGAAACGAAAAATATTGAGGCGTACGTCAGTGCTACAAATGGTTAGGAGCCTTATTCCTGGGTGGGTTGGGGGTGTTAAGAACGCCAGGCATCTCTGGGCTCGCTCATGGCCCAGGCTCCGCCGGTATTTTCGATGGCGTTGAACATGGGCAGCCAATCACCGGGTCCGGCAGATTGGGTCAGTATTTCGTGGCGGCGCATTTGCAGGATGATGTCGAGAGGGTTGATGAGCACGGGGCAGGCTTCCACACAGGCGTTGCAGGTGGTGCATGCGTGAATTTCTTCCGGTGTGATGCGGTCAAACAGTGATTTTCCATCGTTGAAGGCAGCCGGATCCCCTTTTCCGGCTTCTATTGCCCTGCCCACTTCGTCGGCGCGATCGCGCACGTCCATCATTACTTTTCGTGGCGACAGTTTTTTTCCGGTTTGGTTGGCTGGGCAAGCGTCGGTACAGCGGCCACATTCGGTACATGAATAGGCCTGCAGGAGGTTTTTCCAACCAAGGGAAAACACGTCGTTGGCGCCAAATTCAAAGGCTCCTGTGGCGGTACTCGTTTCACCAGGCAAGGGCTCCAAGCCCATCATAGCCCGAACTTCACTTTGTATTTCAGGCATATTGGTCATTTTACCCTTTGGGGCTAGACTTGCATACCACGTATTGGGGAAGGCCAGCACAATGTGTAGGTGCTTGGAATAGGGAAGGTAGCACAAGAAGGCAAACACGGTTGTGATGTGGAGCCACCAACCAAATCGCTCAACCACGAACACCGTCGTATCGCTGAGCGAACCGAAAAGTAAGGGCCCTAACCATGTGCTCACGGCAAAATTCCCCGTTGTATGATAGTGTTCCACGCCCCGGGCCTGAAGCACTTTGTCGCCGCCATTCATACAAAAAACGCCCACAATTAATACGATTTCACCCAATAATATCAGGTTGGCATCGCGAAAAGGGAAGCCTTTCATTTCTGGCTTCCAGAACCTAGGTACCCGGAGCATGTTTCTTCGTGCTAGAAAAATAATGGTCGCCACAAAGGCTAATACCGAAAGTACTTCGATGAAACTGATCACGAACGTATAAAAACCGCCTAAAATGGGCGCAAAAAACCGGTGAGACCCAAACAGCCCGTCCACAAAAATTTCGATCAGTTCCACTTGCGTGATCACAAAGGCGGCGTACAGGAAAAAGTGTAGAACGGCGGGAAGCCAATTTTTGAACATTTTTTGCTGGCCAAGGGCTATGAGGAGCACATTGCGCCAGCGCTGTGCTGTATTGCCGGTGGTGGGATCGGCCTTGCCCAGCAGGATGTTGCGACGTACTCGGCGGAACCCCTGAAGGGCAAACCAACTGCTTGCACACGCTACGATCAGAAAAAGTATGGATTGTATCATAAGAAATTCGACTTAATACAAGGGCGAAGTTAGTGTTTCCGCCGCTGTATTAAGTCGAATTTCACCTTTCCCGACAGGGATATACTTATATTTTTACGACGCTGAGAAAAATAAGGCTGTTGCCGGCGGTATCAAACAACCGAAGCAAGTAAACTCCCGGTATTTCCCGGCCAAAAGGAAGGGTTGTAGCGCCCCGGCTAAAGGTGGCTTCACCGCTTTCTACCCGTTGCCCACGGGCGTTGGCTACCTCGTAGTACAGGACGCCCTCCACATCGGCTTCAATGCGCAGGATGTCCTGAACAGGATTGGGAAACGCCCTTGCCAGCAACAACGGATTTCTGGTGCCCGATACGTCCACCAGTCCGTCGCAGTTGTTGTCCACACCGTCACCCACCACTTCTGCTACACCCGGGTGTATTTCCGGATCGTTGTCGTCGCAATCGAGCCCATTGCCAACAAAGCTGATGGGGGTCGGGAACAGGCAGGACGTGAAACCTTTGGCAGGGTTACCGTACCCATCGCCATCGCCATCGGTATAGTAATCAAAAATGGGCAAGTTCTCATCAATGGCTCCATCGCAGTTGTTGTCGAGGTCGTCACACAATTCTGGCGCATTGGGATATACTTCCGGGTTGGTATCGTCACAGTCAGCATTGTTGGCGGCATAGCCTGTTGGTATCACGGTTTGGCAAGAGGTGATCAGCAGGTCCTGACCGCCAAATTGGTCGTTGTCCTGATCGCGGTAGTAGGTGAATATCGCGAGGTTTTCATCGGCCATATCGTTACAATTGTTGTCAATGCCATCGCATGTTTCCACTGCTCCCGGATATCTGGCGGGGTTGCTGTCGTCGCAGTCGATGCCATTGTCCACATAACCGACCGGAGCTTGGTTGATACAGGTAGAAATAGGCGCATTGGCATCGCCAAATCCATCGCCATCGCCGTCGGGGTAATGGGTGAAAAAGGCTATACCATCGTCGGCCAGTCCATTGCAGTCGTTGTCGATGCCATCGCATATTTCGGGGGCATTGGGATAAATAGCCGGGTTCTGATCGTCACAATCAAAATTGTTGTTTACAAAACCTGCCGGAGCGGAGGTAAGACAGGTATCGAAGGGTTCTACATCGGTGCCAAACCCATCGCCATCCACATCCGCGTAATAGGTGGTGACGGTGATATGGTTGTCAATGATCCCATCACAGTCGTTGTCAACACCGTCACATATTTCAGTTGCGCCTGGGAAGTTGTTGGGGTTTGTATCGTCACAATCTTCGAAACCAAAGAAACCATCGCCGTCCACATCGTTGTAAAAAAGTGTTTTGGCTGCGTTGAATGCTCCAATACCGCATTGTGCCCCGACAATTCTTCCCGGGATATCGTCAACGGGGGGGTGGATACTGCCCCAGATGCGTGACAGGCTGGTTTGGTCGGACGCATCGCGGTAGGTAGCCCATTGGAGGGTTACGTCCACACTGGGTCCTTTTTCCAAGCCTAGGAAGCCGCTGTTGGCGGCCACATGGAATTCTCCCATTCCTCCCGGGAAATAGGCATCTCCGGTCAGGAGTGTCAGGGCTTCCGCTGCTGAACGGGAGTAGGTGGAGTGGCCTGAAATATAACCTCCAAAAGGAGGCGTAACAAATGTTTTTCGTTGGAATGGCCACCAGTTTTCAGCCAGAATCCAACCCACTCCGGCGATGTCTGTCGCCGGGTTGTTGATGTAGTCTGGTCCCCGCCAGGTATAGAATTTTATCTTTCCTATATGCTCACCCAAAGCGCCTGCCAGCGGATCATTTGCTTGCACGAGTTCAATGAAGCCCGGTATGATTGGTACACCGGCAGGGTGGTAATGGGGCAGGTCTGGATCACTGCTTTGGCCTTTGTCGGCCATATAGCGCAGGTTGGTAATCGGGCGGCCATTGTCGTACCAACCTTTTATGCCCCAAGCGGCAATGGCGGCGTCGTGGACGGCGCCACCCAATATCAAATAGGCTTTGACATCGTATTCCAAGGGGGGGAGTATATCTCCTTTTCCGTTGAATTTTCGTACGAAGGCCGGGTGATCCATAACGGTGTTAAAAATAGCAAACCAGTGTCCCGGCGGCGTTTCTGAGTTGGGTCCATCGGCCCAAAATTGCGCCAGTACGCGGGTATAGTCGCCCCTCGGAACTACCTGCGCTGCGTAGGGCTGTCCTGTTTTTGGGTTCATGGCATGACCGTTGGTGCCC
>JBIPOY010000244.1:0-5397 GCA_044378705.1 Saprospiraceae bacterium | reverse complement strand
AACAAATACGGCAGTTCATTGCTGTCGTGTATGTTGTTCAATACATGAGCCGCTCCGGAAATATCCGGGGCGGCTCAATTTTTTGTGGGTGGTGTTGGTTGGAAAAGGGAACATTATAAATCCATCAGCAGGGTGATGGGGTCTTCGATTAGATTTTTCACCTTGACCAAGAAGGTTACAGACGTACTCCCGTCGATAACGCGGTGGTCATAGCTGAGCGCCAGGTACATCATAGGGCGTATTTCGATTTTACCGTCCACTGCGATGGGGCGTTCTTTGATGGCGTGCATACCCAAGATAGCACTTTGGGGTTCATTGATGATGGGTGTGCTCATGAGACTACCAAAAACACCGCCGTTGGTGATGGTAAAGGTTCCACCGGTCATTTCATCCAAGGATAGTTTTCCATCCCGTGCTTTGACCGCCAGCGCTTTGATTTTCATTTCAATATCGCTGAAATGAAGGCTTTCAATGTTTCGAATGGGTGGCACAACAAGACCTGTTGGCGTGCTGATGGCAAAACTGATATCAGCATAATCGTGGTACACAATATCATCGCCTTCTATGCGGGCGTTTACGTCGGGCATTTCGAGCAATGCTTTTGCACAGGCTTTGGCGAACACGGACATAAAGCCGAGTTTGATTCCAAATTTTTTGACAAAAGCTTCTTGGTATTTTTCCCTAAAAGCCATCAAGGCACTCATATCCACCTCATTGAACGTGGTGAGCATGGCAGTGTTGTTTTTGGCACTTACCAAACGTTTGGCGATGGTACGGCGCATACGGCTCATGCGTTCGCGGCGTTCGTTGCGGGAGAAGCCGGTGTTGGGCTGTGGATTGGCATTGGGTTTTGTCAGTTCCTCAGATGCGGTGGCTTTGGCAGGAGGCGCCGCCGCGGGTGTCGCTGTTGATCCGGCAACGGCTTTTTGGGCATCGTCTTTGGTGATTCTGCCATCTCGTCCTGTTCCGGAGACATTTTCGGGGGGTATTCCGCCTTCTGTCAGTATTTTTGCAGCGGCTGGGGAAGGCGTTCCGGATGCGTAAGACGCCGTTTTTTTGTCGGTACTGTGGGCTGTTTTCTCTTGGTTTTCAAGTGTTACAGCTGAGGTGGCGGCAGGTGTTTCAGGTGATGCACTGGTATCGATTTTCGCGAAAACGGCGCCAACAGCGAGGTCATCACCTTCCTGAGCCACCCATGTCAATTGGCCGGCAGAGTCGGCAGACAGTTCTTGGTTGGCTTTTTCAGTTTCGATTTCACAGAGGGGCTCGTCCATAGAGACCAAGGAGCCACTGGGTTTTAGCCACTTAGAGAAGGTTACACTGGATATGGATTCGCCCAGATTGGGAATTTTAAGTTCAACGACAGGCATTGTATATTTGATAAGTTAAAAATGAAGTGCTAAAGCATGGAGACACTGTATCCGTGACCGCTACTCAATATTGACAAATACCGGTAGTGGAATAAATACCTGAGCGACAAAGGTACGATGCGGAAAAATGATTTTTGATCGGGTGGGAGCATATTTAGCATGTCGGGCCAACTATGGCATATAAATAAACTTCATCAGTATTCCGGCGCCCTTTTTTCCTTCGCTGCTGATGAGTAAATTACCTTCTTTGTCAAAGGAGATACCTTCCGGCTGGGGGAGAATTGTTTTATCCAGTCGGTTGGCGTACCGGATTTTTCCGCTGTTTTTTTCCAGTACCACAAGGCGTTTTAAGGCAGCGGATACAACATAGACATCGCCGGTTAGAGGGTGTACTGCAACCCCGGAAGGGCTAAAGAAGTCGTGTTTTTCAGTCTCGTTGTAGGGCACCAGTTTGTTGACCTCAAAGGGATCCATGGTGTAAAGGGGTTTTGGATCCAGCTGTTTTGTTTTCAGGTTAAAAGCAAAAATAGACTTCAGTGCAGGGCTATCGGGGTTTCCTTTGCAGGCGATCAGGAGCGCTTGTCGGCCGGCATCGTAGCCAAGCCCTTCCGCATCGTCTTTTTTTTCAATGGGTGTAGGGTATTCGGTGACAGTGGGCGGGTTGTTGTTCCAATTGCTTACTTCAAAGAGTTTTCCATCGCTTTTTAAGGCCCAGAGTATGTTGTTTGCCATTTCTGCGCCTTCAAAATCACCTTTTTCTCTAAAAATCACCCTTTGCGTAATGGCACCGTGATGGGTGGCATCCACGAAGAAAAACGCTCCTCGTTCGTCTGCGATGGCGAGGTATTGTCCGGGCACCTCAGTAGGTCCTATCCCGGATATTTCTTTTAATTCGTCGCTGTCAAACAGGATGGTTAGTGCTGGTTTTTGGAGGTCGTAAGGGAGCCCGTTTGTGCTGTTGAAATCAGGTTGGGTTGGTTTTGGGGTGCAGCAAAAGCACATAAAAAGGGCAGGAAGAATGGAAGGCAATGACAAATAGCGCATTGTGGTGGGTGATTGATGGAAATTATTGAAAAGTAAGGGAGGGAATGAATTTATGGTAGGGCTGTGCAGTTGCCATACGGTCTGGTTCTTCGTTGGGCACATCCTCGCAGATGGTACCATCGATGTCAATCAGGTAGTTTTTGAGGTGCGGCAGTAATTTTGGGCTGATTCGTTGTCCGTCTTCTCCAAATGCATCTTGTAGATCCTCTGATTGTGTCGTTGATGGTGTCATGACGGGTAAAATTTATTGGTTGATACGTTGACGGGGCGTGTATCGTCTTTGCAAAGATAGAGGCTCTGAAAGGCAATTTCCGATACAACGTTGTTTCAAATAAAAATTATTGCGGATGAAAGGACGGGTACAGTGTATCTTTCAGCCAATCTATGTTATCGGTATGCGCATATTATTAGTTGAAGATGAAATCAAGACCCTTTTTTCGTTGCTCCAGGGAATGGAGGAGCAGGGTTGGACGGTCAACACGGCGACAGAGGGAGACGCTGGTTTTCGGCTTGCCTCGAACGATGATTACGATGTAATTGTTTCCGATATCACCTTGCCAGGGATGAGTGGTTTGGAATTGTGCGCCCAACTGCGCGAACGCGGAATACGCACGCCCTTTTTGATGCTGACGGCCCTTTCGGATACCGACGATAAAGTGGCAGGTTTGGAGGCAGGCGCCGACGATTACTTAGCGAAGCCTTTTGAGTTTCGGGAGTTATTGGCACGGATAAAAGCCTTGGCGCGTCGACCGACCACGACCGTTCGCCCGGAAAACATACTTCGGTTTTCGGATGTAATGCTTGATTTGGATGCAAAGAAAGTGACACGCGGAGGGAAAGAAATTTCGCTCACACCGCGGGAGTATGCTTTGCTTGAATTTTTTCTCCGACATCCCGGGGTTGTCTTGTCGAAAGTGGCAATAGCAGAAAAAGTGTGGGATCTTAATTTTGATACGGGGACCAATTTGATCGAAGTGTATGTCAATTATTTGCGCAACAAGTTGGAAAAGGGATTTGATCATAAAATACTCCACACACTTTTTGGACAGGGATATGTACTCCGGGAGGATTGATGTTTTGGATGTACCATGCTTTTCAGGGAATGGAGGGCTCTTCTGTTTGTCACTTTTTTGAAAGGCGGCACTATTTTTATTTTGGAATCAAATTTTCTTTCTTTATTTGCCTGCACAATAGGGTTATTAGAAAACTTTCATTAATTCAACACGATAAGCTGTCTGTATGAAATATCACTACAAAATAACCATCCTCAGTCTGATTTGCCTCGGTGTTTTGCCTGTTTTTTTGGCTGCTCAGGTGACCATCAAGGGCAAGGTAAGAGATGCCGAATCGGGAGAAGACCTGATAGGTGCTACCATTGTTGCAAAAGGTGTATCGGGAGGGGCCCAGACGAACTATGAAGGCGCTTTTGTCTTGAAAGTGGAATCGTTACCGGTGACCATCAAAATTTCTTATACAGGGTATGAAGGAAAGGAACTGGAGGTCACCAACGTTACCGATCGCCTCGATATTCGTTTGGCTTCTAGTAGTATTGTCATGGGTGAAGCTATTGTCACGGGTCAGCGGATAGATGACAAGCAAAAATCGGCGCCTCTTACGGTGGAAAACTTGGATGCTATCGCCATGAAACAAACGGCGGCGGTGAACTTTTACAACAGTTTGGGCAACCTGAAGGGAGTCGATCTTACGACAGCATCGCTTGGTTTTACGATCATCAACACACGTGGTTTCAACTCGACCAGTCCGGTGAGGTCACTTCAAATTATTGATGGTGTTGACAATCAGGCGCCGGGTCTCAATTTTTCGCTGGGCAATTTTTTGGGTTCCAGCGATCTTGATGTCATCAAAGTGGATATTATTCAGGGGGCGAGCTCTTCTTTTTATGGTCCGAACGCTTTCAACGGTGTTATTTCCATGGAGACCAAAAACCCGTTTGTGCACCAAGGGTTGTCGGCGAGTATCAAATACGGCAGTCGAGACATGGCAGAAGCGGCTATTCGCTGGGGGCAGGCTTTCAAAAACAAGAAAGGGGAGTTGTCATCTGCGTTGAAAGTCAACTTATTTTATTTGCGTGCCAACGATTGGGTAGCCGATAATTATACTCCGGCGTATGATACCAAGACTGCTGCCAGCAATCCCGGCCGTTTTGATGCGGTCAATATTTACGGTGACGAATATTTTTCCCTCAGTGATCTTTCCGACCCTGCCAACCTAGGCCTGACAACGGCCGGGTTGGGTGTTTTTCATCGCACGGGCTATCGGGAGGAGGATTTGGTGGACTACAACACCAAAAACCTTAAAGCGGGTATTGCGTATCACATACGCACCAACCCTGGAAAGGAATTTGAGTCTCCTGAGTTAATTATTGCATCCAATTTTGGTACGGGCACTACAGTATATCAAGGCGACAATCGTTTCAGTTTGCGAGGTATTCGGTTTTTTCAAAACAGGATTGAGTTCAGAAAAAAAGACAAATTCTTTATTCGTGCTTATGCTACGAATGAAGATGCCGGGAAGTCATACGATCCGTATTTTACGGCACTTCGTTTACAGCAGTACGCAAAAAACGATGAGACATGGTCATTGAACTATGGTAATTATTGGAGCAATGAGATATTTCTCAAAAAAATGAAGCCGGGCGGTTATCCCCAGAAACTGGTTTTTCTTCCGGAGCCTCCCTATGTGACATTTGACACCAGCGGTTCCAACCAATGGTTGCGGGATCACGTGGTTGATTTGGCGGCGTGGCATCAATTGGCGGAAGTGTATGCCAATCAGCAGGATCCGCAGCAACTTGACGAAACGCATCCGTTTTTGGTGCCGGGCACGCCGGAGTTTCAGCGGGAATTTGACCGCATTACGTCACTGAAATCAACGGAAGGCGGCACCCGTTTTTATGATAAATCCGCCCTTTACCACGTGCATGGGGAGTATCGTTTTGCGCCAAAATGGACCGATGAAATAC
>JBIPOY010000243.1:0-5405 GCA_044378705.1 Saprospiraceae bacterium | reverse complement strand
CAGGTAAAACTAATTCTGATTGACCCAAAAAAGGTGGAACTGTTTCCCTACGCACACCTGGAAAACCACTTTCTAGGGTTCCTCCCGGATCAGGTAGAGCCCATTGTGACCGATACCACAAAGGTGGTACACACACTCAACTCCCTCATCATTGAGATGGAAACGCGATACGACCTCTTGAAAAAAGCCGAAACACGCAACATCTCAGAATACAACGATAAATTTGTGGCGCGACGCCTCAATCCCAACAAAGGACACCGGTTCTTGCCTTACATCGTTCTTATCATTGACGAATTCGCTGACCTCATCATGACCGCCGGTAAGGAAATTGAATTGCCCATCGGACGCCTAGCACAGCTGGCACGCGCCGTGGGTATTCACCTGATCATTGCCACTCAGCGGCCATCTGTCAATATTATTACCGGGGTCATCAAAGCCAATTTCCCCGCTCGTATCGCCTTTAAAGTAGCCTCTAAGGTGGATTCACGCACGATTCTCGATACCGGAGGAGCAGAACAACTGACCGGCCGTGGCGATATGCTGCTGTCGGTCGGCGGTGATGTCATTCGACTGCAAAGCGCCTTCGTAGATACCCCCGAAGTGGAACGTGTCATTCATTTTATTGCCAATCAACAAGGTTTCGCCGAACCCTTCTTCCTCCCGGAATTCCACCCCGACGGCGAAACAGGTGGCGGCAGTACCAAATCATTCAGCCTAGCAGACATGGACGAAATGCTCGAAGATGCCGGCCGACTGGTGGTGGAAACCCAGCACGGCTCAACGAGTATGATCCAACGCCGTATGAAACTCGGTTACAACCGAGCAGGGCGAATTATGGACCAACTTGAAGGACTGGGCATCGTGGGGCCTGCCGAAGGATCAAAACCACGGGAAGTGCTGTTTTACTCCATGGATGAGTTTAATACGTTCTTTCAGAAACTACACGAAAAGAGGCGGGGGTAAGGATCCATCCCCCTCTTGCAGAGAAAATTGTGGACCCTAAGGAATCACTACAACAGAGACAAATAAACCGGTAATACCCTTTGCTGGGAAAAAACGGGGAATATTGTTCCGCTACTTCCTGAAATAAGCCCCGGCACGTACTCCGGCGTTTTCCCGTACGTTCATGTAATACAAGTTTAAATCCCCAATGTGGTAGTTTTTTCGGCGAAACAACACGCTCCCCCTAAATTTAGGCTTGGAAGACAATAGGATACCTCTGTATACTTCGGCATCGGTTATTTGGGGATATACTTTCCCAAAAGGCCGCACTACCCCACCCTTGTTGTCTGACTTGGGTGAATAGGCACCTTCGGTAGTCGTCCAATTCAGTGGATTGGTACACACAATGTTGCTTTCAAAGCGAGGGTCTGACCGACGTTCAAGCACAAAACCGCGATTCCACGTGCGCCAAGAGCAGTAACAATTGGTTTCATCAGGTTTTTGACAAGGTTTGAAAGATTTGAAAAAATTACTGCGCACGGGCCATCCTACAATATACGCCGCTACCAATTGACTTTGAAGGGGAGTATTTTCAATCCGTCTTTGAATTAGATTCATGGCATGTAAAGCGCCCTGGCTGTGTGCTGCAATAATAAATGGCCGGTCATTGTTCCAGTTTTTGAGGTAATAGTCGAAGGCTGCTTCGATGTCAGAATACGCCAATGCGAGCGCTGCTTTGTCGGAGTCAGGTCTCTTTTTATCGTAAAAAACACTCAAATGCGCTTGGCGATACCGCGGTGAAAACACCCTTCCAACGCCATTGAAAATAGAAGCCTGAAACAATATAGTACCTTCATCTGTAGCCTTATTTGTTTTAGCATCATTCACATCGGCATTCCAATGGCTTTCCGATCGTTTGGAGCCGGTGTAGGTGGTCGGATAAAAAAACAAGACGTCTATTGGCGCGCCGTCCTGAAGGTTTTTGATTTCAGGAATCGGGGTGCGGTCTGCCGGATCGCTTTTATCGGGATGTGCCGCCCAGTTTTCAAGTCGGGCATAATCCGGAACAGGAGGGAGTTGGTTGGCATCAAATTCGCCCCTCGGCCGGACGGAGCCGCAAGCGGTGAGGGCAAAGGCAAGCAGGAGATAGAGAAAAGGTTTTTTCTGATTCATGGTTATCATATTTTTTTTCGTTGCGATCTTATACTCCCCAACCTAACCCGCTTCGTTTGGTAAAAAACGGCTAGTTTTGTGTCTGCGACCCCTCCGCCGAAGCCGTTATTTTACCGCAAAGGTCAGGATATTTTTTATGTCAGTTGCTTTTTATGAAACACCTTCACTTCCTACTCCTGGCGCTGCTGAGTAGCTGCGCAACAACCCCGAAAAAAGTAGAAAAAAAAACCTCCCATCCGCTGGAGAAAATCCTTGCTGCCCATGCCGCTGACTTTGACAGCATCCTGCAACACCCGGAAGTATATGAAGTACAAATCATCTATACACAGATTGACCGAGACCCACAACAACGGCCACACTTCAAATACTGGTACTGGAATGTTGACAGTACCCACTATTTTTATCCCGCCAGTATGGTGAAAATGCCCCTCGCCCTCTTAGCTCTCGAAAAAATAAACCAACTCCGCAACACTGGATTTCCAACGCTGCAAAAAGAAACATTTTACAAACTTGATTCCACACGGGCTTTTCAAGAAAATTATACCCATGCTCCCGATGCCCCGCAAGAGCGACCCACCATCGCCCACGATATCCGAAAGGTGTTTACCGTGAGCGATAACCTGGCATACAACCACCTCTTTGAGTTTCTAGGTCGCGATTATATCAATCAAAAACTACGCGAGAAAGGCTACCTCCATACTGGAATCGTCCACCGTTTCAACTACCCCAAACGCGACAACCAATATACCAGCCCCATCACTTTTTACAGCGATTCAGACACCCTTTACAAACAAAAAGAGCAAATTGATCCCCGTATCTGGGCAAATACACAGCACCACACCAAAAAAGGAACCGGATATTTCAACGCAGCCGATAGCCTTGTCCTCCAACCTTTTGAGATGAACCAGAAAAACTGGTTTGCACTCACAGACATGAACAAGATGCTGCAATCCATTCTTTTTCCGGAATTCGTACCGGAAAAACAACGGTTTCAGCTTCATGCCGATGACTACGCATTTGTGCGGCATTATATGGGCATTTTCCCCCGCGAATGTGACTGGCCAACCTATGATTCCACCTTCTACGACGGATATGTGAAATTTTTGCTGTTTGGTGACAGGACGGAACAACAGGACGGAACAGTGCGCGTATTCAATAAAGTGGGAGAAGCTTACGGCACCCTCACAGATGTGGCCTACGTGGTTGACTACGAAAAAAAAGTAGAATTTATGCTCGCTGCCACCATCCTATGCAACCCTGACGGTATCTTCAACGACGACCAATATGCCTACGACGCCATCGGGTTCCCCTTTCTAGGTAAATTAGGGCGTGCTGTACTCGAATACGAGCAACAACGACCCCGAAAAATTGGGCCCATCAAAAACGACTTAGACATTTACGACCCATCAAAGATCAAGTGAAACCAAGGTGTAATATGCACGACCTTGCCTACCGGATGGTTGTATGGACACCTTTCTCTAATACTGTCGAATCAGTTTTTTCAACAACAGGACAGACCCTGCGTTGTCATTTTCCAATACCATTGTGTAGTATCCGCCATTCAACGCCTCGGTTGGAATGGACAACGCCTGATTTCCGGGAACAATATGTACCGGGAACGCTAGGGTGCGAACACCAAGCATGTCATAGAGCACAATATGTGCGTCAAATGCTGCTTGACTGTCGAACGAAACCTGCAAAACGTCCTTGAAAGGCATGGGCGAAACCGTCACCTTTCGTACGTCGGGTTGCTGTTCTGATAGCCCCGATTGAGCAGGGCAACGGAGTCCGCGGCCTATTTGCCCCCTGATTTCACCGTCGGGGAAAGTGTCTGTTTGAATAATCACATACGTTTCCCCAAGTTCGATGGCCACACCGTGCGTGGCCATAATTTCCTGATCACCGGGAATAATGGGTTGGGTGACGGGCATCGGGTAGATGGCACTGCCATTCAGCGTTGGAAAAGCTTGGCAGATGTAAGCGGCTGTTGCAGGTCCGCTCAACCGATCATAGATGACTTTGTAATGGAGGTAACAATTCGCCTGATCCACTGACGCCATCCCTACTCCAAAAGCAGACGTTTGGGTAGGTGGCACCACTTGTTCCCCACAAAGGTCAAAAGCATACCCTTTACGAAGGCTATTTTTCATCTGACCACGAATTTCGCCATTGGGGCGCGCCAAGGTGGTAACGCTCACATAGAGCCTACCCTGCGCAAAATCTGTCAGGCGTTGGGCGTCAAGGGGGTATGTTTTTCGGAAAATACCCGGGGTAGCAGTGGGGTCCAGTGTTTCAAAAATAGGACCATTGACGCCCGGATCCGCCATGCGAATATCCACCGTCACAGGGTTGATCCCATTGACAAAAACCGTGGTGGTCAGGCTGTCAATGGTTGGGTTGAGCACATTGTGGCTGAAGGCAAACCCAGGTGAAGCGCCTTGGCTGGGGACATTTTGTGCTGCATTTGCCGGCGAAAACGACGTAAAATAACCCAGAAAACCGATCTGCCCGCGAATTTCTCCTTCGGGAAACAGCTCCGTCTTTACTGCCACGTAATACTGCCCCTCGCGCGCATGACGAAGAAAATCGGTGGGAAGGTCCCCCAATTCTATCAGCCCCTGCACAAACCCTCCTGCAAATCCAGGCATCAGGTGTACCAAGGGGCCATTTTGACCGGGAGCTCCCTCATAAATACCGATTTCGGTGATAGGGCTGCTGAGGTCTTTGAGTAAAAATGCGTACACAATATCCTCTGAGCCGGTAGGAAAGTGAACCCCTCCAAAGCCAAAAGCCGCCGAGCTGTTGCCGGGAACGGCCTCGCTGCCGGTCAAAACACCCCGAAAATCAAGATCTGTCTCACAAATAAATTGCCCGCGGATTGCACCGTCGGGGTAGGCTGTGGTGCTAAGGCTTGCGTAGGCACGGTCGGGCAGCAGGTTTTGCAGGAGCGCCTGTGGCACCTCCACATCGCCAAACAGTTCCCTTCCGTGAACAATCGGCATCAAATCAAGCAATACCGCCCCCTCTTCACCTGTTTTACCGATGTGAAGGGTCAGGGCGGTGACGTCACCCGGAAGATTGACGAGCAACCCGGAAACCGTCACCTTGGTACGATCGGGGCTGTAGAGCAGGGTAATCAGCCCCTTCCCTTCTGTGTTGACGGCCGGGATCTGTTCGACTCCGTTGAGTTCGGCGTGGAAAATGAGGTGCGGCAATTGCGCTTTCAATGTTGCCGTGAGAAAACTCACGGAGAGAAGCAGGAGCAGTATTGGTGTTGCTTTCATAAAGAA
>JBIPOY010000242.1:0-5411 GCA_044378705.1 Saprospiraceae bacterium | reverse complement strand
AAACAGCTGATTTATACCAGTTGTTGTTTTGCTGCGAATACACCAAGGCTGTTTTCAGCCAATTTCCGGCGCCCAATATCCATTTACCGGAGCCCCCCACCACCCCGGTTTCCGACCTAAAATCAATATCATAACGCTCTTTGTCGTACTTAACTTTGGTGGAGTCTTCTTGGTGTTTGAAAATATTTTCACTCTTTCCCCCTAGGCCAAAAAAAGAATATTGCCCCCCATTTTTTCCGGTAAAATGCAGGTTGTACGACAAATCTTGGAAATTTATCTGCTCGTCGCCAAAAGAAACCCCCAATTGGCCGAGCAGCCCCACCGTGGAATACCGATAGTTGACGAGGTACGATGCTTGGCCCTCTTGGTGTTTACCCAATGGGCCCTCCGCGGCCACATCAAGCCCCACGAGGCCGGCTTGGACGGTATATTCATGCTTCCTGTCGTTTCCTGCACGCAAATTCATGTCCATTACCCCACCCACGGCATCCCCGTATCCTGCGGGAAAAGCGCCGGTAAGCAAGGACGAATTGGCAAGCATTTGGGCAGAGAACAAGAGTACACCCCCGCTGGCTGCTGCCGGGGCATCTGAAAGCGTGCCTGCGTTGGGCAGGTGATTGGGGTTAACGATGTCGAGGCCCTCCAAGCGCCAGCGCAGTGCGGCGGGACTGTTGCCCCGGATACTCATACTGTTGGTGCCGTCATCGGTTTGAGAGACCCCCGGATAAGCTGCCGCAAGTCGACCGGGGTCAAAAAACATAGCCGGAAATCGCAACGTTTGATCGCGAGAAAGCGGAATTTCGCTCAGGGGTTGAAACGGTCGACGGCCTGGCGGCAACCCGGTGGAAATGGTAACTTCCGGCAATTGCGCTACGAAATGCCTCAATTCTACGTCTAACACCTGCTCTTTTCCTGCCACCACCGGAATTTCGGTGATGTGAACAGACTGATACCCCACGGCAGCCACCTCACAGCGGTAATAGCCCGGTCGGAGTTGCTCAAAAACAAACGCGCCGGAAGGATTGGTGGCCAAAGCAACGGCAGTACCGCGGCTGTTGCCGGGATAGACCAACACAGTAGCCCCTACGATCGGCTGAGTACCTCCGAATTCCCGAACCGTACCCCGGAGGGTTTGCGCAGACAACTGTACCGAAGAAAAGAAAAACAAGGAGGAAAGAAGGCAAACAAAGAAGCGGGTCTCAACGGTTCTTTTCATGGCAAAGGGCGTTAAATTTTACGCAAATGTAACAGACTCGTGGCGCTCGACTTGTATGTTTTTTGTCATAAATTGGCCGAGCTCCGCATACAATGGCATTACTGTGGTATTTCGAGCGTAATTTTGTCGTTTGTTCATCGTACTTTCCCTTGCAGTAAACACACCACCATTATGCGTACACCTTGGCTGAACCTTCTGATGATACTCTTGTCCGTTCAAATGTCTGCTCAAATACAAACATTTGAACGCCTTTCTTATCCTGTCGAGGTCAATGGGGTGAGCCTGAAATACCCTTTTCTGGGGGGATTGAATACACCACAATTTTCGGAAGCCGACCTGAACCATGATGGCATCCAGGATTTGGTTGTTTTTGACCGGGCAGGCAATAGCCTCCATACTTTTTTAAACAACGGTACGCCCAATACCGTGGATTATACCTACGCACCGGAGTACACCTGCTATTTTCCCGTAGTGATAGATTATGTGGTGATGCGCGATTTCAACAAAGATGGTGCTGCTGATATATTTACGTCCTCGGTTGCTGCAGGACGGCAGGAAATACAGGCACACAAGGGTTATTATGACGGCAATATCCTAAAATTCACGCCCTATCTCTTTCAACTTCCCGGTTGCACCATCTGTGACCCTTTGTATATTCATTACCCCGACGAAGATATGCCGGGAGACTGGAACAACCTGCCGGTTAACAAGGGGGATATCCCTGCGTTTGACGACATCAATGGCGATGGCGACATGGACATTGTCACCTTTGAGGCCGCGGCAGGCGGCCACGTATGGCTGTTGGAAAACCAATCCGTGGAGTTGGGATTAGGACTTGACGATATGCGGTTCCGGCTCGTCACCCAATGTTGGGGCGGCCTGTACGAAAGTGGTCTAGAATCTTGCTATTGCGATCTGGCACCTACCCCCGACTGCTGTGCCCCTTGTGCTATTGGCGACGCCGACGACCGTAATTTACACCCGGGATCCACGCTGATGACCTACGACCAAGAGGGCGATGGCGACAAAGAAATTGTGCTTGGAGATGTGTCTTTTTCCTGTTTAAATTACTTGGAGAATGGCGGCAGCAACACGCATGCCTGGATGACCAGCCAAGAGACTAATTTTCCGGAATACGATATACCCGTGGATTTACCCGTTTTCCCGGCGGCGTATTATCTGGATATGAACAACGATGGGAAAAAAGACCTTGTAGTTGCACCCAACAACCCCACCATTGGAGAAGATCGAAAAAATGTTTGGTACTATGAAAACACCGCATCAAACGGCCACCATTTTGAGCTTCGACAACGAGACCTGTTTACCAAAGAGATGATAGACATTGGTTCGATGGCCCACCCTGCCTTCGCAGATGTCAATGGAGACGGGCTAACCGACTTGGTGGTGGGCAACTACGGTTATTATACCGCCGGGGTAGCCGTGAACGCGCGTTTGTTTCTGTTCCTGAACACCGGTACCCCTACCACCCCTCAGTTTCGACTGACAGACAGCGACTGGCTTGGTATGTCTGAGTTTGCCACCGGCGATTACGACTTTTCCCCCACGTTTGGCGACCTCGATGGCGATGGGGCGCTCGATATAATCGTCGGCAGCAATATTGGCGGCTTGTATTGCTACCGCAACCAAGCAGGCCCTGATGAGCCCATGAATTTAACCCGCGATTTCAATGTTATGTGGGTTCAAATGGATGTCGTAGGCTCTGTTTCAACACCTTTTATATACGATCTAGACCAAGATGGACTGGTGGACCTGGTGGTTGGAGAAAGAACGGGCTATGTAAATTTTTTCAGAAACAGCGGAACATCCACCGAGCCTATTTTTCCGGCCACTCCCACGTTCGGCAAAGTTGGCCAAATAGACACCCGAACACCGGAAGATGCCGCAGGCTATTGTGCACCGGTCATCATTCAAACCCAAGACGGACCTATTATGGTGGTGGGCACACAAGGCGGACACTTGGAAGCCTATTTTATGGCTCAGAACTTGGAAGATCCCTACCCTCCTACAGACCTAAAATGGGGGAATATCGATCTGGGCAGCCGTAGCCACCCCGCACTTGCCGACCTTGACAGCGATGGCAAGCTTGAAATGATGGTGGGCAACTACCGGGGAGGACTTACACTTTTCAAAACAGAACTCACAGACTGTAGCACATCGGTTGTTACACCCAACCCACTGAAATCTACCCTCAAGATAAGCCCCAATCCGACCTCCAATTGGGCAAAAATTGAATGGGCCGGCAAGAGCGGTACCTGGCGTGCCTTCAACACCCTGGGGCAGCAAATAGGCTCTGACAGCATAGACAGCGGACTGAGCTATCTTGATGTGAAGAACTGGCCTCCCGGGCTATACACCATTGAAGTTGTTTCTGGAAAGCAGCGGGAAGCGGGGAAATTGGTGCGGCGCTAAACTACAAATCAAACACGTAACCCTCATTCAGGAACTGTCCGTATTTGTCCCGGTCAAAGGTGTAGAGCTTGGCCGGGCGGTGGGCCACACCTTCTTGCACTTCGGCACATTCCACAAGAAAGCCCATGGAGAGGATTTTTTTTCTAAAATTGCGTTTATCTAGCTTTTTTGGCAAATCCAACACAGAATCGTACAGTTGTTGCAATTCGGACAGGGTAAATTTTGGTGGCAACAACTCAAATCCAAGGGGTGCCGTGCGTACTTTGCGTTTCAAACGCCGAAGACAACTATCCAGAATTTCGGCGTGGTCAAAAGCGAGATCACCCGCATCAGACAACCGATGCCATTGGGCCGATTGGGCAAACGAAGCAGGGGTAACGGTATAATTACTGATTTTTATCAGTGAAAAATAGGCCACTGTGATTACACGGCCCAAAGGGTGCCTATTGACCGTTCCGAAGGTTTTCACCTGTTCGAGGTACACCCCACGCAGGCCGGTAAGTTGTTCCAATACCCTTTCAGCCGCAGCATCAAGGTCTTCATTCGGATACACCAAATCGCCGGGAAGCGCCCACTTGCCCTTGTACGGTGCGGCGCCGCGTTGGATGAGCAAGATTTTTAAATCTCCCCCATCGAACCCGAAAATGACATTGTCAACCGAAAAAGCTGATTTAAAGAAACTCTCGACTTCACTCATTGATAAGATACTAGTGCCTTACAAAAAAAGACCATTAGAGGCGCCAAATTTACAGGGGTTATTGTATTTTTCGCACGAAAATGAGATATGCTTTTGTCAAATACAGTTGTAACAATTATAGATTGTAGTTTCAAGCAGGATAAATGCCCATCTCCGTTGCAAATACTGTAGTTTTGCCTCGACTTCATTGTCATCATCCTTTAATCATTTTATTTAAACCTGTTTCGCTGCTACCAAGGTCACCCCACCATTGCTCAAAAAACTTCAGGTATTATGCAAATTGACATTCCATCCCACATCGAAAAACTGCTTTTCCTGCATGAAGCGCTTGTAATTCCGGGGTTTGGTGGTTTCACCGCTACCCGTACACCCGCAACGACAGACTACGTGGGAGGAACTGTGAACTCTCCTTCAAAAATACTCTCCTTCAGCGAAAACCTTACCATTGATGACGGAATTCTGATCAATGATATATCGCTGACCCACGGTATTAGCATCGAAGACGCTCAAAAAGTTGTAGATGCGTTTGTCGAAAAAATCAAGAGCCTACTGAATCAGCGCGAAATCGTCACCCTGTCAGGAGTAGGCCGTTTGTACAAAAACTATGTACAAAAAATTCAGTTTCTACCCGATTCCACCAATTTTAACGCCGAGTCTTATGGCCTTCCGCCGCTGCAGTTCTCCCCCATCGCCCGTTCCAGAGAGGTAACAGAAGATTTGGTGCCTGAAACGCAGACGTACCGAGAGAGCTCCCCTGCGGCCAACGAAACGCCGGATTTTATGCCGCCGCCCACCATGCCGGAATCTACCTTCGCCCCTCAGAGAAGCAAAAAATCTTCAATGGGCATCATCTTGGGTATTGTATTTTTTCTGATTTCCATCGCAGCAGGAATTTGGTATTGGCAACAGCATAAAAAGGTTGACGAGACTCCAAGTACGACGACACCACTAGAAGTTCCCGTTCCCAAAACAGCAAAAGCTGCCAAAACAACCACGGATACTCCTGTAACCACCAAAATCACCGAAAAAAGTGTGCAAGAATCCGTGAATGAGCGCATCGCTGCCGCC
>JBIPOY010000023.1:0-15598 GCA_044378705.1 Saprospiraceae bacterium | reverse complement strand
GGACGAGATGGGGAATGAAAATATTGATGCGACCCATGCATTGGGTTTTCACCGCGCGGGTTTTTTTGATAAAATCATTGATATTGAACATTGTTGGTTGCAACCGGAGCCTTCCAATGCGCTGCGCAATACTTGTCGTGCCATCGCCATGGAGCAGGAGCTGGAATTTTATGACATGCGGCACCACACGGGTTTTCTGCGCAATTTAATGGTGCGCATCACGTCTATTGGGGAGGCTATGTTGCTGGTTAGTTTCGCTCAAAACAATAAAAAGGCCATCGTGCGTTATCTGGATGCCATTTTGGCGCAATTTCCCACCCTGACGACCCTCGTATATTGCGTCAATACGAAAATGAACGACTCCATGTTTGACTTGGAGATGCGTACGTATTTTGGGAAAGGGTTCGTGATCGAAGCGTTGGGCGATTTGCGGTTTAAAATTGGGCCAAAGTCGTTTTTCCAAACCAACTCCAGACAAGGCAAGCAATTGTACGACATAACAGCAGCCTTTGCCGGGCTGACGGGGCAGGAGAACGTGTATGATCTGTACACGGGCACCGGCAGTATTGCGCTGTTTTTAGCCCGGCAGTGCAGGCAGGTCGTTGGCATTGAAGAGGTGCCGGAAGCCATTGGAGATGCGGAGGAAAATATGCGTCTCAATGACATTCAAAACGCAATATTTTACGCGGGGGACGTAAAAAATGTCTTATCACCGGAATTTGCTGCCTTGCATGGCCGACCGGATGTGGTCATCACCGACCCACCACGGGCCGGTATGCATGAAAAAGCGGTGCGTTTTCTGCTTGATTTGGCGGCCCCGCGCATGGTATATGTGAGTTGTAATCCTGCTACGCAGGCCCGTGATTTGCTGTTGCTTTCAGAAAAATATGCGGTATTAAAATCGCAAGCGGTGGATATGTTTCCCCACACACACCACATAGAAAATGTGGCCTTATTGGAGTTAAAATAGTCATTCAACCTTTGCTTCAAAGGCGTACTTTAATCCCCGGTATTGTTTCAGTACCATTTTTACGGATCCTACCGATACAGGGGATTCTATGAGCAGTGGGATTCTGTTTGGGTCATCGGAGACCCAAACAGACATTTTGGTATCTTCTTTGAATACATTGCCGGCGATGACATCGGGTTGGAACTTAATGGTTTTAAAACGTCCCATGCCGTGTACTTTTTTACGGGGGTCTCTTCCGACGAAGCGCAATGAAAGGGGGAATTCTTCTTTGTCCATAAACAACCTAAACGGAACCGCATAGCCCGGTTGTTGGCTGCCAAAATCAATATTTCGCAGGCGATACAGGATGGACAACACATCGTGTACGGGTTCCTGAATGCCGTGTTCCGTTTTTGTTTCGGGAGCGCCGCGCATATTGGCCCGCCAGACCGTGGTTTTTTTTGCGCTTTGGTTGAAGGCTATTTTTTCAAAAATATGGTAATCGCCTTCATTGACGGAGCGTTCTGAATAGTTGGGCATCAGCGTATTTTTATCCACCCAGGAGTCATATTGGTCTCGGACATTGAAAAACCATTCGTAAGAGTCATAGGTTTCTCCTTTGGCGCTGTAATGAAATTGAGCGCCTTCATCAAGTATTCGGAAGGTTACCTCCCCTGCCGGCACCCAAATAAAGTTGAGGTTATAATATATTTTATAGGTGAGTTGCTCTCCATTTTGGAAAGCATTGTCCACTGTTTGTAGGGTATCAGGCGTGCCTTGTGCGTCGCTGTTTGGCTGTACATACACACTGCTCAGCAAAAAGCAAAAAACCGCTAAAATATTGGTGTTGATCATGATAACGGATCGGTTTTGAAAATATTAAACGAAGGTAGTATTAAAGGCAGTATGTGAAAATAAAATGGGCAACCTCCTTGTTGGAAGTTGCCCATTTTTAATAGAGAAGAAGGAGGATTAATATCCTGCGTCTTTATTGCCTTTGAAGTTACCTTTTCCAGCTTCTTTGCCTTCAGGACGAGCCATTTCGGTTTCACCTTTGGCAACGCGGAATTCAACGCGGCGGTTGGATGCATTGGAACCGGCTCCCGGAATCAGTTTGGAACCTTCACCAGCCCAGTTGAGGATGATGCGGTTGCGGCTGATACCGTACTGAGAAACGAGCATATCCACAGCCTCTTTGGCGCGGTTGTAAGACAGCACGTTGTTGTAGCCTTCAGAGCCACGTGCATCCGTGTTGCCCACGGCAACAACCTTGATATCAGGGTTGTTTTTCAGCACGGTAGCCACTTGGTACAGTTTCTCATATTCGGAGTAGCGAACATTGAAGCGGTTGTCGTTGAAGTTGATGCTTGGCAGAAACCATTCAGACGCCTTTGGAGAAGGTATTTTGATGGCAGCGATTTTGGCGTCAACAATACGGTTCACGTCAGCTTCTGTGATTGCTTTTGGTACTTGAGCAACGCCATCGGCATTCACGGCATAACCGGGAGGAGAGTATGGCTCTTTGTCTTTGTAATCAGCCACTTTGTCACCATCGCTGTCGAGCGTAGTGCCTTTGGTGGTTACGCGAGCGCCGGCGGGGCTGTTGTCTTCGTCGTCGATGGCGTCAATGATGCCGTCGCCGTCTGTGTCGGTTGGGTCATAGATTGGACGGGCTTCCAGTGCTGTGATAGCATCGCTGGTAGTACCGAGTGCGTTGGCCCAGTAGAGCGGCTCAGATTTTTTGTTGCCGGCTTTGTCTTTTCCGCCCAAGTTAAAATTGAGGGAAAGGTGTGGCCAGTGGAAAGCATCGCGGTAGGTGGTGGTGGTGCTTCCGGCGTTTTCATCGCCATCCAGCAAATCACCATCTTTTCCGAATGTTTGGGCGAAAGTGTATTCCAGTCCGATGTTGAACTTAGGGCTTACGCGGTAGGCAAGACCTGCGCCGATTTCGAGCAGAGGGCTGGTACCGTCAAACTTCGCTTCGTTTGCCGTGGATCCATCTCTCAGCACAACATTTTTAGCCGTTGTGTTGAAGCTTTGAAAGCCGAGACCACCAAACACGTTGAAGTCAACCTTGCGGAAGGGCTTGTCGAAACGAAGGTTATTCACCGTCATTACAACCTGGGCGCTACCGGATTTCCAGCTGGTTTCAGAAGAAGCAGCGTTTGTACCGGTGTTTTCATTTTTCATGGACGCGAAGAGAGCGTTGGCACGGAAGGAGAAAACATGGTCAAATGCTTTGCGTACATGGAGACCACCACCGAATCCCGGAAATTTTGCGTCGATATCGCCGACGATCATTGGTGTACCCAAGTCAACGCCCAATTCCCACTGATCAGCAGGGGTGAGAGAGCGGTAAGGCTTTGCATCCTGAGCTTGTACGCTCATGTATGCAAAGGAAAGAAGGAGTGCAAGTGATAGATTTCGAACCATCATAGGGTTGATTCTGTTGAATTGATGAATGTGAACAAGTTTTGTTGCGAGGACGTAATGGGGCGGTTTTTCGTTGTATTGACGTGCACAAAGGGTTTTGCCGAGCAAAACGGGGGCAATAGTCGGCAAAAGAACTCAGATGCACAACTTTTTCAGGGCCAAAAATAGCGCAGATGTAGATATTTTTCGGGGAATATTGCTATTTTTTAAAACTTCTTCGAGTGCGTTGCGGATTGTGGCAGAGGTATCACCAAAAATCGCCTGATCTGTCATGGTAGCTTCGGGCTGCATCAAGTAGGCAAAAACCCTTGCCATACCGCAGTTTGCGATAAAATCCGGGATAACGGCGGTCCATTCGTCGGTATGGCGGGCAGTGGGACCAAAAAACACTTCATCGTCAATGAAGGGTACATTTGCGCCACAGGCAATCACTTCTACACCCTTTGCCAGCAGTCGTTCGGCTTGGTCTGGGGTAACGATTTTGGAGGCTGCGCCAGGGATGAAAATATTGGCACCCATATCCCATATTTTTTCGTTGACCGTGTCAAAGGACAACATCCCCGGGGCTGCCAATTTGTTGCCGGTTTTGTTGTGAAACAATTCTTTCACCTGCGCCAAACTGAGTCCGTCGGGTTCCAATAAGCCTCCTTCGCGGTCAATGATACCGATGATCTTTACGCCTTCTTTCGCCAAGTAACAAGCGGCGGCGGAAGCTACGTTGCCCCATCCTTGAATGATGGCCGTTTTTCCTGCCGGTGAGGTATGGTGGAACAAATCATAGAAGTGTCTTACGGATTCGGCTACGCCATAACCGGTAATCAGATCGGCCACGGCATGTTTGGCATGGCCGCCCTCGGGCAGGAATTCAGGATCTTCCACCACCTTGGTACAGCCGTATCGAAGTTGTCCGATCAGGTTGATTTGCTGGCCTTCGTTGGCTTTGAGGTGTCCGCGAACGATGCCCTCCTGAGGATGCCAGAGGCCCAGCGCTTCTGTGATGGGTACGACATCTTTTAGTTCGTCCACATTTAGGTCGCCTCCAGTTCCGTAATAATATTTCAAAAGAGGAAGCGCCACTCGGTACCAGCGTTCCAACACTTTGAGGCGATCGGGGTGGTTGGGGTCAAAGTTGATACCGCTTTTGGCGCCGCCTATGGCTGGGCCGCAGACACTGAATTTGATTTCCATCACTTTGGCGAGCGAAATTACTTCGTCGCGGGTGAGTCCCTTGCGCATACGCGTGCCACCACCGGCGGCGCCGTTGCGCAGGGAGTTGATGACAATCCAACCTTCAGCATCGCTTTCGGAGTCGTGCCATTCAAAAATAATTTCGGGTGATTTCTCCCTGTATTGGTTGAGGAGGGATTCCATGAATACGATTTTGGTGAGTGGTTAAGGCAAAAATTTGCTGCAAAAGTAGCTAAAAAGCAATCGTTAAAGCCGTCCTTGGAAAACTCTTTACTTTTGCCCCACGATGTTACAAAATTGGTTGAAAAATATCCCCGATTCACTGGGCCACTGGGCCGAAAGTCTGCCGGAGTCATGCTTCGGAAAAAGAGCGCTTTTACACCATGGCACCTTTCCGGCCCTCAGGAATGTGCGTGTGGCGATTATCGGTGTGGGCGACGAAGCCGCGAATGCCGTACGAGAACAACTGTATCGGTACGCATATCCTTTTCCGAGTTCTGCGGTTGCCGATCTTGGCAATTTGCGGAAAGCGGAAGCTTCGCTGCTGATTCCGGTAATTTTTGAACTGCTCAGTGGAAAAGTTTTACCGGTGATCGTGGGGGGTGACGATGTTTTGGCCCGCGCCCAGTTCTTGGGTTATCAAGACGCTAAATCACTGGTCAATCTGTGTATTGTGGATGAGGCTTTTCGGATGGATACCGTGTATGGGCATCTTATTACCCCCCGACACCCGCTCTTGTTTCACCTCAGTTGGTTGGGTGGACAGGTACATCAAATGTCCCCCGAGGTGCTCAGTGTAATGTCTAAGCATAATTTTGATGTTGTGCGGCTCGGCAAATCACGGGCAGCCATGGAAGAAACAGAGCCAGTGCTGCGGGACGCAGATCTGCTCAGTTTTCATTTGGCCGCGCTCAAACAGGGAGAAGCGCCGGGCGTTGCCAGCCCTTCTCCTGCGGGCTTTTTTGTGGAGGAAGCCTGCCAACTTTGTCGTTATGCGGGTATGAGTGACAAACTCACCTCTTTTGGCCTTTACGGATACGTTGCGGAGCAGGATCGGGATGGACAAACTGCGCAGGCAGCGGCCCAAATGTTGTGGTATTTTTTGGAAGGGTTTTTCAATCGAAAAGGTGATTATCCGGCCGATACAGCCGGGTTGACAGAGTATGTGGTTGATTTTCCGAAACTAAACTACCAATTGACTTTTTGGAAAAGCAACAAAAGCGGTCGCTGGTGGATGCAGGTGCCCGTTGCTACGAAACGCAAACACGAACGGCATCGACTGGTGCCTTGTTCGTATCAGGATTATCAACTGGCTTGTCGGGAAGAGTTGCCCGAGCGGCTTCTACAGGCCATGAGCCGTTTCTAGCCCCCTGTACGGGCAGTCATCGGCGCCATACAGCCGTGGAAATGGCGCGTATTTCGTATTGGATAGGGAAGGGTTTAAGCCCCTTTATCGTAGAATCTGCCTGAGGGCTTTGAGGGCAGCTTGGTTTTCAGGAGCGTAAAAAGATTCCAATAAATCGATTTTTTCGCGTTTACTGAGGTGAAAACTCATGGAAGCCTCTCGTTTTTTTTGAACAGCATGGTAGTGAAACCGGACCATTTCAACCTTGTTTTTTCCCAATATTTCACTCAGTAGAGAGAGCCCGTTGTCCTGTTCAAAATCTTGCGTGTCGGTAATGTTATTGACCGCGGCGGCGGGGGTAAGTAGGTTGTCTAAAATGCCTTTTTCATCACTTTTGTTGATTTCACTGACTTTGTCCCAGCATCGAATTTGGACAAACACCACCCCGTCGGTATTGTCGCGGATCCAGTTGCCAAAGACATGGCAAAATCGAATGGCCAATCCAAGCCCGTAATTGTCCCGCAAACCGGCGTCCACCGCTTCAATGGCCGGCTTGGTTGGCAACCAAACATTGGGCAGAATGAAAGGGTAAGTACAATTCATGCGCAAGGCGCTGCTGAACGCAAGGCTGTCTGCTTGTTGTGTTGCAAACAATTTTCTAAAATCAACGCCATCAATTTCTACCTGTGCTGCCAATCGTTTGTTGATGTAGGGTTTCATAAGATAAGAAACGCCCAGGGGGCTGATCAGCATTCTACGGGCGTCGTTGAGTATGTACGGCGACAAGACCATCATCGGAACAACAGCGTTGGCTTCTGCTTCCCGGTAGTATGATAGGTGTTTTGAAAAAAAGCCTCGACAGTTTTCGTTCAGTTGTTTTTCAAAAAGATAGCCTCGGTCCTTTCGGTAGGTAAAATTACCGGCATCAAAGGTTGACAATGGGAAAAAGAGGTCATTTGAAACCATGGCAAAACCGATGGGGTTGAGCAAATCCTTTCCCATGTCGTCTAGGAGGGAGGGTTCTTGCGGAGAGATCCGATCTCCTTGACTGTTTCGCAACAGGGCTTCACGCACGTAAGCGGCTCCCAACATTCCACCCGAAGCGCCGGTGATGAGGACAGATTGGCTGAGCAGTTTGCCGCCCGTAGCATGGTCTGTTTTTTGGAGGGTTTGCATGGCCCATAGTGCTGCGCGCATACCACCACCGCTGACACAGAGGAAAACCATTTTAGGCCGAGGATGCTGTGGTGTTTGGTTTTTAGTAAGCCATTTTTGTAGCATCAGAAGAGTGGCTGCTTTATCGTTCTCCACGGCCTCTCCGGAAGCCATTTTTTCAAAAGCTGCATAACTGTATTCCGCCCGGTTGTCACGGGAATAGTCGAGCCCGTAAGCCTGATTTCTGTAATTGAAGAACCCCCAGCCGGTAAACAAGTTGATCAACAAAAACAGGCTTATGATGACCAAAGCGCTCCACTGTCGAAACCAGAATTTTACAGCACCAAACAGGGATATACCGATGTTGCCCAGTAGGAATATGGTGGCGGCTGCCGGTATTCGCAACCATACGCTGTCTAGGAAAAAGCCCTGTACCATCAGCAGCAACAGGGCGCCACCCTGTACCACGACCGCGTTCAGATGATTCTGGCGGAATACCCGCTCGAGTGTACGTGGGTCGTAGTGTGAAATACTCCGAACCAGGCGGAGATGGAGGCGCTCGGTCAGGTAAGTATCAACCCGCCAACTGGTGACCCCCAGTTGAATTTGGTGTACAGAGGGCAATCTGCTTTCAGAGAAAGGTATTTTTGAGCCAGGTCGTGGGCTAAATGTTCTTGGGTGTTTGAGCGAAAAAATATCCTTGTTGGTCAGTTGGAGGTAACCGGCCAACAAGCCGGTAATCGCAGCCGATCCGACCAGAAAACCTGCTATGTTCCACACGATTTCCGAGCTGGAGGTCAGCTCGTCGTGCCACTGAAACCACACACTTGCAGAAAGAAAAATGAGTAAAAAAAGGAGGGGTACGAGGCTGTTGTTCAGGTAAAATTTGGTGAACGGTGCGCTCAAGGTAGCCAGAAATGGAAACCGGTTCGAGCATAGGAGATAGGTGGTCAGGTGCCAAATCATCACCATCCCCCCAAAGGCCGCCCCCGTGATGAAAAAACTCCAAAAATCAACTTTACCCCAGTACTCGGGGGTGAGCATCAAGTAGTGCATACCGACAAACCTGCCCACCAACCCGCTGGCAAAGGCCATCAGGATTACCCATAAGACCATAATCGCCAAATGGTTGCGCAAGTGTAGTACCAGTAATTGAACGGGAAAAGAATAATATATCGCGCTAAAAAGGGTCATCCGTATAATTCAAAATGTATCTGTGTGCGGTCATAGCCAAGTTTGACTACCAAGTTTTCCATGGCCTCATCCACCATCCTGCTCCACCCACACAAATAGAAGGCAATGTCAGCCCTCGGGATTGGGTATTCTTCCAAGTATAGTTGGTGTATGTGACCTTTCCATCCGCGCCAATCGGGCTGTTGAGAGAGGGCAATGTCATACCTGAAATGAGGCAATTCTCGGGTCAGCGCCTCAAAATCCGTTCGATATAAGATGCTGCTTTCTTCCCGTGTACCAAAGATCAGGTGGATGTTCCGATGTGCTTTGTTTTTTTGTATGATATCCAGAATCATACTCCTGAAAGGCGCTATACCCGTACCCGTGCAGAGCAATACCAAATCTTTGTCAATGGTTTCAGGCAAGACGAAACTGCCTTCAGGGCCTTTAAATTTTAATATAGAACCCACGTTGACATCGTCAAACAGATACTGCGTACCAAGCCCCTGCGCTGAACGAACAATACAAAGTTCCAGCATATTACCACCCTCCGGCGCGTTGGCAATGGAGTAGCTGCGCCATCGATGCAGACGCTTTTCACCGATGGGCAAATCAAGGGTAATAAATTGTCCGGCCTCAAATGGGAATGCGGTAACGTCCGGTACTTGTACGTGGAAACTGCGAACATTGGGGGCCTCTTGGATAATTTTTTTTACAATTCCGTTGTACCAAGTGGTGGGCATGGGTATGGTTTTTTGTGTAAAAATAAGGGGATTCTATGGTCTGTCAACACACATTCGGTATATTTCACAAACGTAAAGTTGCGAAGTCGTGGTACTTTGCACGATGGAAATTTATCTGCTCTGTATTTTTGCCTTTTTGGCCGGGTTTATTGACAGTATTGTGGGGGGCGGCGGCTTGGTACAAATACCCGCATTTTTTGTGTTGTATCCGCAACTTTCGGTACCCAACATCATCGGTAGCAACCGGCTTGCATCGGCGGTGGGGACTTCTGTGGCGGCTTGGAATTACGCAAAAAGCGTGTCAATTCCTTGGAAAATAGTGGTTTATGCCGGAATTTCTGCTGCGTTTTTTTCCTATATCGGGGCTACGGTACAAAGTCTGTTGCCCTCAGCCGTCTTGAAGCCGATTATTCTTGTATTGATTGTATTCATTGCCATATACACCTATCGAAAAAAAGATTTTGGCCAGATAGATGCGCTCAAAGTTGAGCCGGGTAACCTGGGGTGGTGGTCTGCCGGTGTGGGAGCGGTTCTTGGTTTTTACAACGGATTTATAGGGCCCGGGACGGGTAGTTTATTGGTTTTTAGCTTTGTCAGTGTCATAGGCTATAATTTTCTCAAAGCCTCGGCCATTTCAAAAATTGTGAATGTTGTTGCCGATGTAGCATCCCTAGTTTTTTTCCTCATGCACAAATACGTGCTCTTTCACTTGGCATTGCCGATGATGGTGTGCAATGTGTCGGGAGCGTACATGGGAAGCCGTATGGCTGTTTTGCGTGGGAATAGCTTTATTAGAAAGGTATTCCTCGTGGTGGTCGTGGGCATCGTTGCGCGGTTTGCATGGGATATTCTCAAACCGTTGTGGTAGTTGATCCAACGCGCTGAGAACGCCAACAAAAAACGGTGTTTCCTGTTTATTTGTGTTCCGGTAATCATTTAAAATTACTCCTTGTGTATGCGAAAAATTACGGCGGATAAAATTTATCCTATTTCCTCTGAACCCCTTGACAATGCGGTCATTATAGCCGACAATGCAGGAAAAATACTGGCCATTGAATCACTCGAGGAACACGATCCGGCCAGTGTAGAACGACATATTGGGGTGTTGGTGCCCGGTTTTGTGAACACCCATTGCCACCTTGAGCTTTCCCACATGAAAGGAAAGGTACATACCGGTACCGGACTTATTCCCTTTATCAAGGGCGTGGTAACGCAGCGCAGTGCCGCGGCGGAAGTCATCCTTGCTGCCATTGAGCAGGCCGAACAGGATATGTTGGATGCAGGCATTGTTGCCTTGGGCGACATTTCCAACGTCCCGGATACCTTTGCGATAAAGTCAAGAGGGCGAATGCGATACCATACCTTTGTAGAACTTTTTGATTTTCTGCAAGATACAGCGGCGGAAACAACATTTGACGATGGCGCACGGGTGTACGAACAACTGGTACCTGCCCCGGGGAGTGCCCGTTCAATGGTACCACACGCACCCTATTCCGTCAGCAAAACATTGTTTAAAAAAATCAATGCATTCAACGCCGGAGAGGGTATAACGGTGAGTATTCACAACCAAGAAACGCCCCCGGAGCAGGCTTTGTTTCTCTCTAAAACGGGCGGGTTCCTTGATTTTTATGCGGGTTTTGGTATTCCTATGGATCAATTTGAAGCAACCGGCCAAACGGCCATCCACTATGCCTTACAGCACCTAAACCCAGCCAATAGAACCCTTTTTGTCCACAATACACTGACATCAGGTGCTGATATCACCGCGGCCCATGCCTGGAGCCCACATGTTTATTGGGCTACTTGTCCCAATGCTAACCTATATATTGAAAATAGCCTACCCAATTACCGGGCTTTCTTGGATACCCACGCACGCGTCACCCTTGGCACCGACAGCCTTACTTCCAACTGGCAACTCTCGATCCTAGAGGAGATGAAAACCATCGCGCGGTTTCAAAGTTACGTGCCTTTTGAAACACTGTTGCAATGGGCAACGCTGAATGGTGCAGAAGCGCTTGGCTTTGAAGACACCTTGGGAAGCTTGGATGTAGGCAAAACACCGGGCCTCGTGCTTCTACAAGGTATTGAACCAAATGGTCACATACAACCAACCGCCACAGCAAAAAGGATACTCTGACCCGTTGGAGTTACTTACTTTTGTCCTCGGCAGTTAAAAATCTGACATACATATTATGCGTATTTTATATATTTTATTGGGGTTGGTTTTTTGGGGTTCCCTCGCTTGTACACCCCCTGATCCTGACAAGGACAAAATCAAGCCCGGAAAAGTGAACGTTGATCTGAACAACAAACTCGTACAGCGGCTGCACGAGTTCCGCGACAGACACCAAACAGACAGTTTGCTGCTTTACCTCAACAACAGAGATGCAACGCTGCGTTATCTGGCGGCGATGTCATTTGCTTCCACCCGCGACAGTGCGGCCATACAGCCGCTTGCGCCACTGCTCCGCGATCCGGTGGAGGAGGTTCGTATTGCTGCAGCGTTTTCGTTGGGTCAAATTGGCGCGGCGACTTGTGAAGCCATACTGATACAAGCGTTTGACGCCACAGATTCCCTTTCTCTGCACCAGCAATACAATGGCGTTGTATTGGAGGCCATTGGCAAGTGTGGCGGTGTCGCTTCGCTAAAAAATATTGCGGCCGTTACCACATACAAACAGACCGATACCCTCCTCTTGGAAGGCCAATGCCGAGCGATCTACCGCTTTGGACTTCGGGGAATTGTTGAACAGTCCGCCACCAACCAAATGGTCGCGTACGTGTCCAACGAGCGCATCCCGGAGCCGGCACGTTTGATGGCTGCCCATTATTTGGCACGGGTCAAAAATATTGTTCCCGACAGTGCACAAGCCATCCAGATTTCAGTGGCTTTTGTCCGGGCTTCAAGAAATCCGGACATTCGGATGGCCCTGGCAAAAGCGCTGGGAAGATCCGCTACGAAGCCTGCTTTTGGTATGTTGTCTAAGGTGATCAAGGATGAAAAAGACTGGCGTGTTACGTGTGAGCTCATCAATGCCTTGGCAAAATTTGAGTATGATACCGTTCGCTCCATCGTCACTCCCCTGATCGGCAACCCCAATCCGCACATCAGCCGTACCGCGGCAGATTTTTTTGTAGCGAATGGACAGGCCAAAGATGGCGATTGGTACTGGCGGCTTACCCAAGACAACACGGCATTGCCCTTGTTTGCGCAGATCGCCCTGTTTCGGGCTTCCAATAAGTTTCTCTCGGGTAAATTCGAGCCTCAATCCAAAGATTTTGTCAATTATAGACTGAAAGAAATGTTTCAGCAGGCCAAAAGCCCGTATGATCGTGCTGCCTGCCTTGGCGCACTGGGGGAGTTTGGCTGGAATTATCGCTGGATTCACGACAAGGGTTTTAATGATCCCCATCCGGCCGTAAAAACTGCCGCTGCTGAAACCTTGTTGGCCATCCTGCAACGCCCGGATTTTTATGGCTTTTTCGGAGAAGGATCCAAGGGGGTACGGCGTGAAATGTATGCCTACCTGCGGGAAGCCGCAGCTTCTGCCGATGCAGGGTTGGTTGCCGGCATGTCTGAAGGGTTTACCTCGAAAGTGTTAAACTTTAAAACACTGCGCGACTCTGCCCGAATTATTGATTTGAAAGCCAATCTTTCTAAGCTCAAAATGCCCCGGGACATAGAGGCGTATATGGCGCTAGACAAGGCCATTGCGTATTTTGAAGAACGTGCGGAACCGACCAAGCCTGTTATTCCTTGGAATCACCCCATCAATTGGGATCGCCTCAAATTGGTGACCCAGACCACGCAAGTCACCATTCAGACGCCCAAGGGCAATATTGTGATAGAATTTTATCCACACGTTGCCCCGGGTTCTGTCGCCAATTTTCTCGAATTAGCCTCTACGGGCTATTATACCGGCAAAAATTTCCACCGCATTGTGCCAAATTTTGTAGCCCAGGGTGGGTGCCCCCGTGGCGATGGATATGGTGCTGAGGATTTCACCCTTCGCACAGAAATTGGTTTGCAACGATATGACCAAGCGGGATATATCGGGATGGCTTCAGCGGGTACAGATACCGAGGGAACGCAATTTTTCTTCACCCATTCACCCACGCCACATTTAGACGGCCGGTACACCATCTTTGGCAAAGTGAAATCAGGAATGGAGGTAGTAGATCAATTACAGCCGGGAGACGTAATGGAAGAGGTGGTGGTTAAGTATCAATAAAGGTTTGTACGCTGCAGGACGCTCCGGTGTCAGGATCATCCTGCAGCGTACCATTATCGTACAGCCTCCCATTCCTTTACGTAAGATCGACGCCCCATGGCCATCCAGATGGCTTCGCGCAGGTAGATAAAAGACAGGCGGGTGTAGCCATACTGACGGAAACGGCGAGGCGAGTGAAAAACACTCAACTGATTGCTGTAAACAATGCGGCCTTGTTTGCACAAACGGTAAAAAAGATTGCAATCCTCCCCGGCAACAAGGTGCTCGCTGTAACCTCCAATACGGTCAAAGACCTCTTTTCGCACCCATTGACATTCTCCTTTTGCCAGATACAATCCAATACCGAAAGACATTCGTATGGTACTGTTCATGGCGATGTGGTAGAGTTTGTCTTTCAAACGGGATTCTTCGGGATAGACCCAAATGGGCGTCGTGGCGGCTACGACGTTGGGGTTGTCAAAAATACGCAGGATATTGGAAAAGAAATATTCAGGATTGGGAATACGCACATCAGCGTCTGTGTGAAAAAGTATGTCCCCTGTTGCCTTGCTGGCGCCAAAGTTTCTGCCGATGGCAATGTTTTGTTTTCCGGTTTTTTGCGCGAGTAACACACGGCCCGGGAATCGACGCGCGAAGTTTTGCACGAGTTCTACCGTACCATCGGTGCTGTTTGCATCTGAAACGATGATTTCAAAGTTGAGGTGTTCCAGTAATTTTTCGAATTGGGAGAGGGTGGCCTCGATGTATTTGGCTTCGTTGCGGCAGGGTATAATGATACTAATACGAATGTTCATACTTGCGCGGTTGTTTTCATTGCAAGCACAAAAATAGAAGGGATGTACCGAAAATGTTGGGCCAGCCGGCTGAATTATTGATTTCTTTACAAGCCGGTAAAGAACACCTTTCATGGATCTCAGCGCATTCGATAATTCCGATATTCGCCAGGTCTCCACCCGGTCAGCGTTTCCACCCAACGGGACAATCGGTCTTTCAAGGGCCAGCGTACGTTGGAGGGGTCGCTTACAAATTGCCAGTTTTGAGCCTTGATGCGGGGCTGCATTACTTGGGGATGTGTTCCTTCGAACCGCTGAAGGGGTTCTGATCCATCGTAAACAAAAGTTTCTGCCGTTCCAACGTGCTTTACCACATCGTCATCGGTGAGCCACAGGCGTTTAAAGCTCAATTGTTTTTGTTGTTGTAACCCTGGATCGCGTACCCAGCCATAATGGTGTATGTGTGCTTGAAGGAGCCGCACGTTGAGTTTTGTGCCCGAGGTGCATCCTTTTTTACGAAACCCTTGTGCATCGCGGTAGGAAAAAATATTTTTATCGTTGCGTACGATGCGTACTTCCCGGCGATACCATCTACGGCTCATACCCATGAAATCATAAGAACCGTAAAAATGCCGGTAGCGAAACAACAAACCTTCTGTTTCAGCATCTCGGAGCCATTGCTCCATTCCGGCACGAATCACGGGCAGTTCGTCTTCATGTACACATTCATCGCCTTGAATATAGAAACACCAGTCGTACTCCGCCGGAATAGCCTGAAACGCTTTGTCTGTTTCGAGGGCCAACACCCTTCCGCCTTCGCGGAGTGAATCCTCCCATTCTGTTTCTAGGATGTGAATTTTTGGATCGCCGATGTTGCGTACGAGTGCCAGCGTGTCATCGTCAGATTTACCCACCGCCACCAAAAAAAAATCGCAGAGGGGGAGTATAGACGTAATTGCCTCTACGACCGGGTAGTCGTAGTGCAGCGCATTGCGTACAAAGGTGAATCCTGCTACTTTCATGGGGTACTTCTAACTGACAGACGCTGCAATCCGTTTCACGGTATCGGTATCGCCCATGGTATAGTAGTGAAGGCAAGGCACCCCGGCAGCTTTGAGCTCACGGCTTTGAGCAATACACCATTCTATGCCAACTTCTTTCACGGCTTCATCGTCTTTCGCTTTCACGAGTGCATTGACGAAATCGTCGGGCATATTGACGAAAAATTTCCTTGGAATGGAGTTGAGTTGATAGCGCTTGGTGAGCGGTTTCAAACCGGGAACGATCGGAACATCAATACCCGATGCCCGGCAAGCCTCCACGAATGCAAAGTATTTTTGGTTGTCAAAAAACATTTGCGTCACGATATAGTCGGCGCCGGCCTTCACTTTTTCTTTTGTGAAATGCAAATCAGAGGCGATGTTGGGCGACTCAAAATGTTTTTCCGGGTACCCGGCGATACCGATACAAAATTCTGAGGGTTGGCCATTTTGAATATTTTGGTCGAGGTATTTTCCTGTATTCATCCCGGCAATCTGTTTTACCAGGTCTAGGGCGTATTTATGGCCATCGTCTTCCGGCATAAATTTATCTTCAAACTGGCGGGC
>JBIPOY010000241.1:0-5423 GCA_044378705.1 Saprospiraceae bacterium | reverse complement strand
CCCATCCGTGCAAGTCATCATACACTGCAATTTCAGGGTAAAAATACGGTATAAAAAAAGTTCCGGGGGTACAAACACATTCTCGTGGTGCTATTTCGTTTTCCGGCATGGTAAACTCCCAGGCCATCGTCATTTTAATGGAAGTATGTGGGGCCATGGGAACCGATAGTTTGATGTCCAAATAACAGTCGTGCCGTCGTTGTTTTCCTGCCGGAACCGGTATGCCGTTCACTTCCAAACGAGACAATTCAACGCCATTGGTTACATCTTTTGGGTCCATATCTTCCATCCGTTGTCCACCCTTACGGTAAAGATCGTGTAGAAGTTTGATGCGAATCATTTTCAGGCTGTCAGGACTGTTGTTGAAATAAGTGACATCCTGATAGCCTTCGACTTCTTTTTCCTTCGGATCAAGGGAGACCTGAATGGTATAATCGCTGCGGTTCTGCCAGTAGTTAGGCCCCGGATTCCCATCAGGAGTTCGAACCCCATTGTTGTAGGAAGTCTCAAAATTTCGGGGAAAAAACAGGGTGGTGTTTTGGGAAAAAACGGAAAGATAATGCAGTAAAAATAGTAAAGTTAGTAATGTCCGCATGGTTGTTTTTAAAGATAATTTGTAATAACTTATCGAGCATGTTGTCTGGCAGAAAAAGAGCCCTTTATTGGATTAGTTGCAACCATTTACATTGTCAGGGTAAAAAATATCTTGAAAAGGCAGATCTAAACGTCTGAAAAGTTAATGCTGCGCCCTATGGTTTGCTCCAGTGAGATAAAAGTTTCAGTGCGTTGTATGCCGTTTATCTGCTGTATTTTATCGCGCAACACCTCGTGTAAATGATGGGTATTACGGCAAATAAGTTTGGCCAGAATACTGTAGGGCCCGGTAATATAATTGGCTTCTACAAGTTCAGGCACTTGTTTAAGTTCTTCAACCACCACGTTAAAAAAGGAGCTTTTGTCGAGGTAGATGCCCAAAAAAGCCGTTACGTTATAGCCCAATTTGTCGTAATCAAGCACAAGACTTGAACCGCGAACAATGCCCATTTGCTCCATTTTTTTCATTCGAACATGAATGGTACCACTGGAAACAAATAATTGTTTGGCAATATCCGTGTAAGGCGTTTTTCCGTCTTCAACCAACTTAGCGAGTATTTGACGGTCTAATTGATCTATTTCCGGGTTTTCCATGTTGGCCGATAGCGTTTAATCTGTGGGTTTAAAATTGGTGCAAAGAAGGAATAAAGCCCTTCACATGCTTCGAATTCGGGCATTCAATAGTTCTACAAAAGTATCTATTTTGTAGTCAACCCATAATAGTTTTCAACATCTAGAGATTACAAATCATGTTTATTTCGGCGGTGGTCGTTTCACTGCTTTTTTATCACAGATTCGTAGATCACTTTTCCTTTTTTCTTTTCCTCCGCGAACTCTTTTTTTCTTTTCATCCTAAAATCGGCAGCAAGTTCTTTTATTTCAATGGGTTTAGCGTTTAACTTTCGATGATACGCCAGGATGATAAAATCCGCCATGTCGTCGGGGAATGTGATACCGGCACTCCTAAGGTAGTGAGAGAGCCTTGAACCGCCATAAAAACCCCAGTTTAGGATCACCCATTGGCCCAGTCTGTTGTGCATGAAAATGCAAACACTGTCTTCCGGCATTGCTTTCATTTTGGCTTGAGACTCCGGGGAGATGCGTTTGTCCAATTCAGACAATGCATCCTCTAGGTTTTTAGGAATGAAGGTGCCGTTTAGTTTTTCTTTCGTGATGCGCTCCTGATACTGTTTTTCAAATTCGGCCTCGGTGCTGGCGGGGCCTTCATCCTTCCTAATCGGTGGTTGAGCGAAGAGGCCGCTTGTTACAAAAAGGCTCAACAATAACGTGACGCAATGTTTGTTTTTCATTCAAAAGTGTTTAGCTTGTGATACAACACGTAGTAATCTATCGTCAACACAAAGTGGTTGTACATGAAGTATGATTGCAATCTAGCAAGTCATCACCATCACTTTAATCACCGTCTATGTGGTTACAAAACGTATTACATCGGTCATTCTTGTGCACCTGTTGGTCCATTTATTTCTTCAAAAGTACCCGTTTGTCTGTTTTTTCGAACATGGTCCCAATGAAAAAAGCGTCCGTTCATGACAATATAGACACCCGGAGGCAATACCTGTGAAAAAGCCAATGCGCTTCCGAGGTTAAAAAAACCATCAGAAGAAGTTCCAAAGGCGTAGGGTATCATGGCTCCCGTCAACACAATGGTTTTGCCATCGATACCGGATTCAGCCAGTAAACGAGCAGTTTCAACCATTCTATCTGTGCCGTGCGTAATCAATATCCGATTTGCCGGTGTTTTGGTGCAGTTATATACAATGATGGCAAGATCTTCATCCCGTATTTCAAGAGAGTCCACCATCATGAGTGTTTTTATGTCTAGGTCAACTTCAGAGCGCCCTCTTTCAAACATTTCCTTCAAGTGGGTATCTTTGAAGTAAAGTTCTCCTGTGAGATAATTATATTCTTTGTCAAAAGTTCCGCCGGTCACAAATACCTGAATCATCGTTTATGGATTTACATTTGGAATGAAAAAAATTGTGTCTATCGTTCCCTCTTCTGAAAGATACCGACATTTTTCGGGTTTTTACCGCAAGCAGCAGCGTATCTTTGGCCTGCTAAATGATCCCGGCAAGACAGTATGCTCAATCTCATAGTCAAGAGAGGAGTAAGAAAGGTGCAAAGAAACGCAATCAAACATAAACACAGGCAATATAGAAGCGCAACAAATTCACCCAATAAACACGTCATTTTGCAAATCGTTTTTTATTTTTGCGCCGTCATAAATGATATTCAACATGAAAAACAAAGAAGAATACACGCCAAACATCAGCCGTGATTGGATGGTTTTTATCGCCAGCAGTGTTTTTATGCTCGCCCTTTTGTGGTTCAAACCTGAGTGGGTATGGGTAGTATGGCCTTTCCAGTTTACAGCCCTAGCAGGTGCATTGGGTCGTCTCTGAACGTCGTTTGACCTTCCGTACAGCAGCCGGCGAGATTACTCTCACCGGCTGTTTTTTTTGAGGTGCCACCTAGCCCAGTTACCTTATTTATTATGAGGCAGCGTTTGAGGTCTTGATGTGCTGTACTATCTTCGCACTCAACTACATCAATTTAACTGATCCCAATGCGCACATACCGCTTTCTTTTTTCACTTGTCGCAACCCTGATGCTGATCTGGGTACTTTCAGCTTCGCACGTGGTTAATGGCAATACATTGCCACCCCTGGGTGCTTTCCTTAATCCTTTCAGTGGATTTTGGAAGAATGCGGAACCTTTGGAAGGGATTGATTTTAAAAATGCTACGCTTTTAGAATTGAAGGGGGCCGTTAAAGTAGTGTACGACGACCTGCTGGTGCCGCACATTTTTGCAGAAAACTTGGAAGATGCGCTCCGTGTACAGGGCTACTTGACGGCTCAACACCGACTATTTCAAATGGATATCACGGCAAGAAAAGCAGCAGGTAGGCTTTCTGAAGTGTTGGGAGAACGTACTTTTAAAACAGATCGAGAAACCCGCAGGAAGGGTTTGGTCTTTGCTGCTGAGAACGATCTCATCGGATGGGGCAAACGACCGGCATCTATGGCTTTACTCAACGCCTACGCAGCGGGCGTAAACGCTTGGATTGATCAACTAAAACCAGCAGATTATCCCATAGAATTTAAGTTGCTGAATCATAAACCTGAACACTGGTCGCCCTTAAAATCAGCACTCGTAACTGAGGCAATGGCTGAAACATTGTGCTCCAGAAAAGATGATATTGACGCAAGCAATGCATTGTTGTATTTTGGGAGAGATACTTTTGACTATCTTTTTCCTGAATGGAACCCAAAACAGCAACCCATCATTCCGGACACCGGTCAGTGGAAAGATTGGCATGTATTGCAACCGATGCCCGCCAAGGAAGCCATTTCTACCAATGCCATAGGGGCTCTTTTTGATGCTCCAGGAGGAGGTATCCCCGATATTCCTGAAGTAGATCGTTATATGGTAGGCAGTAACAATTGGGCACTGAGTGGTGCAAAAACAAAATCCGGTCACCCAATGTTGGCCAACGACCCCCACTTGAATTTGACGCTTCCATCCATTTGGTTTCAGGTTCAAATCCACACGCCGGCATCCAATTCGTACGGTGTATCTCTGCCGGGAACCCCCGGAATTGTCATCGGTTTCAATGAAAATACAGCATGGGGCGTTACCAATGTCGGCCAGGATGTTTCAGATTTTTATACCATCAAGTGGAAGGATACATCACGCATGCAGTACTGGCTGGATGAATCCTTGCGTACGGTTAGTCTTAGAACGGAGGATATTGTAATCAAAGGAAAACCCACTTTTAGGGACACCGTCCGTTATACCGTGTGGGGCCCAATGCCGTACGATGACGAGCCGAAAAACCCACTCCGCGACTGCGCACTCCGCTGGGTAGCCCTCGATATTCCGGAGTACAGCACCTTGGATATCTTTATGCAGCTCAATGCAGGTAAAAATTATGATGATTATCAAACTTCTCTAAAAGGATTTGATGCTCCCGGTCAAAATTTTGTCTTTGCTTCCCAAGCCGGTGATATCGCAATGCAGGTACAAGGAAAATTTCCTGTTAGGGGAAAAGAGCAGGGGCGCTTTGTGCAAGATGGTAGTTTGTCCTCCAATGCATGGCAGTCATTTATTCCCTGGGATCAAGTGCCCAGTATGAAAAACCCAAGCCGCGGTTTCGTTTTCTCTGCCAACCAACATTCAACTTCGCCTGCTTATCCGTATTATTTTGTCGGAGATTTTGAGGATTATCGCAGCCGACGACTTTTTGATCGATTGAGTGCTGTCCAATCGGCCACCATTGATAGTATGAAATCTTTTCAACTGGATAACTTCAGCCAAAAAGCGGCGGATGCACTCCCGGTTATGCTGCGTTTATTAGACCAAAGTGCACTCAGCCAAGAGGAGAAGAAAATGGTGGAAGTAATGGAGGCTTGGCATTACAAGTATGATGCAGATCAATTGGGAGCAACGTTGTTTGATTCTTGGTGTGACTCCTGTTATGTGTTGACTTGGGATGAAATGGATGAGGTTCGGAAAGCAAACAAACCAATGTTGTATCCAGATGGGTGGCGCTGGATTGACATGATGGAAAACGACCATGAAAGTGTGTTTTTTGATATTAAAAATACACCATTACGGGAAACAGCCAAAGACGTAGTCTTGGAATCTTTTAAAAGAATGGCTGCCTTTTTCAAACAAAACCCGGATAAAAATACTGCTTGGGGCACTTCTAGGCCCTTCGCCATCAAGCACTTGGCAATGATTGACGCTTTTAGTCGGTTAGATCTCAAGCCTGGCGGCTGCAAATCTGCACCCAATGCGGTCAGCC
>JBIPOY010000240.1:0-5425 GCA_044378705.1 Saprospiraceae bacterium | reverse complement strand
AAATGTTGTAATCACGCAGATCAGTCCGCCAAGTTCGACATACATCCTTTGCAATTCGCCAAATCTTAAGACCACGGATGCTATGTTCGACTACAACTCTGATTTTTGACTTGTCTTTGTTTTGTTCTTTTTGTTCAGTGGTCAATTCTTTGCCTTTAGGCTTTTTGAGTGGCTGAATGATGTTGGCATTTTTGGGCTTGAATCCTTGAAAACCACTGTCTTGAAGTAAATCAATCGTTCTTTGAAATTGAAAATCCTGTTCGTCTGCAATGGCTTTATCGTGAACAGAACCGCTATAAGTCGGGCTGAGGTAGATAATCTTTTGATCGTCTCCAGAAATCAGCACGTTCTTAACGCAATGTCTTTTTTTTTCCACTAAACTCCTCTTCTTGCGTTTCATAGTCGCCAGAACGCAATATGGGCCGTTCAACGCCGTCAATGATTACCCGTTTGCGATCTCCAATGCCCTTGTTCAGGCGTTCTGAAAAACGTTGTGGCAAATCACCTTCCCGATGGAGGGTTTCTTGCAACATTGGGCGCAGGGTTTTCAGCCACATATTCGCATGAGGTTGCTCCATCCCAAACTGGGTGGCTAAGGCCTCTTGCGTAGGGTAATTTTTATGTTCGTACAGCAAAAACAACAACTTGTCTTCAGTGGTGGGCAGCATCGAGTTCTTACGCTCTTTTTTTACCTGCCGCTTTCGGGGCTTGCCCTCAAGTGTGGTACTTTTGATGTATTTCTCCCAAACCAGTGTGAATTTGGCGCATAATGCCTCAAATTCTTCCGGTTGAAAGCCTGTGAGCCGAAGGACTCGGTCCTTTTTCTCACAAATGTCTCGGTATCGTAACGCTTCCATGCCGCTAAGGTAGGTACGCGCCATCTTATCTCACTAATTCTGTATACTATCTATTATTAAAATAAATTATTTTTGCTTCGGTAGGACCAATGAAACAGGTACAGGGGAGGCTTTTTTTGTTCGCCGTATTTTTTTGTAACTGGTTGGCGTGGTCATGTCTGAGACAAAAAATGGGCCTTTTTGGGCCAGACAGCGTGCCACTTAACCAGTTACTTTTTTTAAAAGTCACGGTCATGATTGATGCCGTACTATTTTTTGAATTTCACGCATCACCAACCACACCAATCCGGCGGAGACCAGTGCCAGTGGCCAAGCAACATGGATGTCTTGCTCCAGATCAATGGATGAAATTTTATTTCCGTAAAGATATTGCCCGCAAACCTGGATTCCATTGTTGAAAAAATGGGCAAGCACCGGCACCCAAAAGTTCCGTGTTTGCCAGTAAAGCCATCCCAACAAAATTCCCAGCAGCATCCGTGGCAGAAAACCCTCGAATTGAAAATGCGCCATACTGAAAATAAAGGCTGAAACCAGTATGGCCACCCAAGGACTTTGGATACGACGCATCAATTGTTGCTGCACAACGCCCCGGAAAACCAATTCCTCACCAAGGGCAGGTAGAACGGCAATGATGGTCAGGTTGGCCAGAAATTCTCCAAAATGATCCATTTGAAGGAGTCCCTTGATAATCTGTTCGGTTTGATCCTCCATCCATTTGAAATCTTCTGGCAGCGGAATCCATTGATTGATGTTTAGGCTGTAGAGGACCAAGGGAGTGGAAACAGCCATCAATAGGAGCGCTAAGCTTCCTGTTTTCCAATCGGGAAGCTTTTTACTCAACAGATAATCACTCCAGCCTCGCCCCACACCCGTTAGGCTCCTATAAAAAAACCAAACGGTGAGCCACCCACTTGCTAAAAAAGCAAATAAATGCCCCAAGCCGAGTTGTATTCGTACCTGCCAACGGTCTCCAAGAGGCGAGTCAGCGACCAGACTTAAGTTTGGATCCCAACCCATGGCCAGGCATAATGCCTGAAACACAAGTCCTCCCAAACCTGCACCCACTATAAATATTCCAAATTGGGCCAACAGCACCAATCGAACGCGGGGTTCGTAAGGTTTAAAAGGGCCGTAGGGAATGGTCGTCTGTTCAAGTTCTTGTCTTTCTTCCATCTGTGTGCGTTACTTTTGCGCCACAAGATAACACAATGACGAATCTGAGCGTAAATATCAACAAAGTTGCTTTGCTCCGAAATGCTCGTGGCAGCAACTTACCCAATCTGATTCAGGTGGCCCAGGATTGTGAATCCTTTGGGGCTCAAGGTATTACAGTACATCCCAGGCCTGACCAACGACATATTCGCTATGACGATATACCGGCATTGAAAGCTGTCGTCAAAACTGAATTCAACATTGAGGGCTACCCGGATCGAGCTTTGCTCGACTTGGTCATTGCCCATTGCCCTGCCCAATGTACGCTGGTGCCCGATGCTCCTGGTCAATTGACCTCAGATCATGGCTGGAATACCTTGGAAAACCAGTCTTTTTTGAAAGAAATTATTCAGGAACTTCAAAGCCATGGCATCAGGGTTTCGCTTTTTGTAAATCCGGAAGCCAAAATGGTGGAGGGCGCTAAAATGGTGGGGGCAGATCGGATTGAGTTGTACACTGGACCGTATGCCCATGGATTCGGTGAAAATGCTGAAAAAGCAGTTTTGCCCTTTACCAAAGCTGCCGAAGTAGCCAACAACATCGGCATCGGCATCAATGCCGGCCACGATTTGAATCTAAAAAATCTGCGGTTCTTTCATGCCCATTGCCCGGGCTTGTTGGAGGTGAGTATTGGCCACGCCCTCATCTGTGACGCGCTGTATTACGGCCTGTCCAATACAATTACCATGTATCGCAGGCAACTGACCGGAAGCAAATAATTTTTTTTCGAAAAACAGGCAACTTCGTTCCTCGATAATATTAATTACAGAAAGCTCGAATGAAAAAGGCCGGCCCACAACGCAAGTTGTGAGACGGCCTTTTTTGATGAATATGTTGGAGATTTTGAAAGCCCCAACGGGAAAATCAATTAGTTTTTATCCCAGAAGATTTTCACGGTAACCGCATCACCGCCAATAGCAGTAGAAGCGCGGTTGTAATTCTCAATGTTCAGATTTTGCTCCTGAACAGGATAGGTGTAGCGCACAGGAATGTCGCCGTACGTCAGACCTTCTGGAACGTTTAGCGTTGGAGCATCAAGTCTTCTCCATTCAGTCCAAGCGTCAAAACCGCGGTTGTACAGTGCGATCCAAGCTTGGTTGCCAATTTTAGTTTTCCAGTCGCCGGGAGCAGTTGCATAAGCAACATTTGCATTGGCAAGGTATGCGTCAGCATCAGCCGAAGAACCACCCCAAAAAGCAATAGAAGCACGGATACCGGCTTCGTAGTGCGCAGCAGCAGTACCACCTACGTTCATTCCACGCTCAGCAGCTTCTGCCAAGAGGAAGTGACCTTCAGCAGCGTCAAACAAAACGGAACCGAAGTCGGGTGATGTCAGGTCGCTGGAAGGCTTAGAATACGTGACAAAGTTGTTGTTGGCGGCATAAATGCCACCGCTGTAGCCGCCTGCTGCGTCTGTTGTGAAGTAAGCAGGTACGCGCGGGTCACTTAGGTTTTTCATGAAATCAACCAAAGTGTTGGCCGCTACAAAGTCTTTACGACCACTTTGAATGAGATCAGCCCAAACTGGGTTGGTGTTTGGAGGGGATGACAGGTAGTGAAACACGACGTTGTCAGCGTTGTCGGCAACAATACCGGCAGCAGCAGCCTCAACCGTTGATTTGGCAGTAGCCGGATTGGAGTCAGCCAAGATCATTCCAAGACGGAGTTTCAGCGAAGTGCCAAAAGTTTTCCATCCGGCCATGTCGCCACCGTACAGCAAATCAGAACCGTCAAAACCACCTGCGCTGACATTGATGTCGGCAAGGGCTTTGTTCAAACGAGCCAATAAATCAGTGTAAATACCGGCGGCGTCATCATAAACAGGGTAAACTTTGGTGTAGTCCAAAGACTCTGAGTAGGGTACATCTCCGAAGGTATTCACCAACGTTGCGTAGGCATACACGTTCAGGATTTCAGCGCAAGCATTTTGGTTGGCTTTAACAGCAGCCGGGTAAAATGCGTCGTTCTGACTTGGGATAAGTCGCTGTGTTTCCTTCAGGTTGCTCAACACCCCGGTGTAAAGGGTATTCCAGAAATTCTGAGGAATGTTGCGGGTGCCAAGGTCATAGTTTGCTTCGTCAATGTAGGTGGTTTCTGTCCACTGTTGTGCCAACATGCGGAAGATGTTGTTGTTGACGTTGGTGCTGGTCATGATGTCAACCAAGTTCTTTTGCGCATTGGCGAAAAGAGCTCCAGGAGGCACTACAGCTGGCTTTTTGGTGTCCACATTGGTGTCACCGAAATCCTTGCTGCAAGAGAGTGCAAGGAGTGTAACGGAAAAAACGAATAATATCTTTTTCATATTGCTATGGTTTAGAATTTGAGTTTAAGGTTTACGCCCATGGTGCGAACGGATGGGTAAGAACCGCCTTGGTATCCTTGAACGTTGCCGGAAGAGATGCCATCTTCAGGATCAGCATTGGGGAGGTTTTTGTAAATGATCCACAGGTTGCGGCCATACAGGCCCAATGTAGCACCCTTAAAGGTGCCGCCATTGCGCATCCAAGCCTTTGGGAAGTTGAAATCCAAGGTTACTTCGCGCAATTTCACGTAGCTGGCGTCATAGACGAAAGCAGCAGCAGGGTTGCGGCGGTAGCCATACAGACCGAAATCTTCTGCGCTGATGCGCAAGTCATTGGGTGTTCCGTCGTCTTTCACACCTTCCACGATGATACCACCGCCATCAGTAAGAGGAGCACGTAGTTCGTTGCCCAAGTCGTTCAAACCGGCTGTTTCTTCGAAACTGCCCGTTGCAAGTCCATAGTATTGGTCCAAAGAGAAGATGTCGCCACCTTTTTTGATGTCAATAAGGAAGCTCAGGGTGAATTGTTTGTAGCGCAGGTTGTTGATCAGGGCGCCCGTCCAATCAGGATTGACGTTGCCAATCACACCATTTGAAAGAGGACTAATTCTGTAGCGGCCATTGGTGCCTACTACTTTTTGCCCTTGGTCGTTGTACACGAAGTTGCTGCCGCGGATGGTGCCATAAGCTTCACCTTTGGTAGCATTGATGCTTACACCACCTTGGAATGAACCCAAGAGTAAGTTGTCAATTCCGCCCAAGTCAATTACTTGGTTGCGGTTACGGGCCCAGTTGCCCTCTAAGCGCCAAGAGAAATTCTTGGTGTTGATCGGACGGAAGAACAAAGACAACTCAATACCCTTGTTTTCTACTTCACCAGCATTGATGTATTTCGCTGCATATCCTGTTGCGCGGGAGATGTCTGCCGGCAGAATTTGGTCGAAAGTGTTGGTTTGGTAGTAAGTAACGTCAAATCCGAGTTTGTCTTTGAAGAAACGCATTTCAAGACCACCTTCGAGGCTCTGCGTGCGCTCCGGTTTCAGATCCGGGTTGT
>JBIPOY010000440.1:0-3153 GCA_044378705.1 Saprospiraceae bacterium | reverse complement strand
GCCCTCTATAATTTCATGGGGAACATTGTCAATATAGGCAACGTTGCTTTTTGCAATTGTCATGGTGTATGTGATGGAAGAATTATTAAACGAAATACGGCTCAAGTTCAACTTTAAAGTATTGCAAGGCGTTCTTCACAGGAAGCGGTAAGCCCCCACCTAGGGCACACAATGAACCTGTTTCAAGGGTTTCCAGTAAGTCGTCAAACAAGACCCTGTCAATTTTAAAGTCAGAGGTGCGGGATTTCTGCAACAACTCATATCCGCGTGTTGAACCCAAACGACATGGAAAACATTTGCCACAACTTTCATGGGCTGTAAATTGAAACAGGTGCTCCAGATAATCAATCAACGGAAATGATGCAGGAATACACACGATTGATCCATGGCCCAGCAAAAAACCATTTTCTGCAAAAGATTCAAAATCAATGGTTAAATCTGAAACCTTACTGAGCGGCACCAATCCTCCCAAAGGACCACCGATGTGCATGGCCTTGATGGGGTGTCGGAAACCACCACCCAACTGCTCAATGACCAATGACAATGGGGTACCATTGTCCACCTCATACACCCCAGGCCGATTGAAATGACCATCCAAAGAGAGCAATTTCGTGCCTGTGGAGCGTCCCCGCCCAATCGATGCAAATTGTTTGCCCGAATGCTCGATGATGTAGGGGATACAAGCCAGGGTTTCCACGTTGTTAACCACCGTTGGCTTGTTAAAAAGCCCCTGCTGTGTAGGGTAAGGTGGGCGAACCCGTACTTCCGGGCGTTGACCTTCGATAGAATTCAACAGTGCCGTTTCTTCACCACAAATATAGGCTCCTTGTGCCCGAATTACCTTAAAATCAAAATCAAAACCAGAAGCCAAAATGTTCTTTCCGATCAAATTATATCCGCGAAGAGCCACAAGCGCCTGCTCCAATATCGGAAATACTTCCGGATATTCTCCGCGTACATAGAGCACTCCCATCTGTGCACCCGTAATATAGCCTGCGATGATCATACCCAAGAGTATTGCATGCGGATGATGCTCCAGTAGATAACGATCACTGTATGCCCCTGGATCTCCCTCATCGGCATTGCAAACAATAAATTTAGTAACGCCCGGCGTGATTTTACAGGATTCCAACTTAAATGCGATGGGAAACCCTGCGCCGCCACGACCACGCAAACCGGCGTCTTTTAACTCCTGTAATAAACCATCCGGTGTATTGTGTAAGGCCACGTGCAATGTTTGATAATAATCCTCTACACCCGGGAAAGGCCGCATCAAAACAGGTGTACCATGAAATTGTGTATGGTATCGATCATGTATGACTTTTTCTTCCGTACAAATGGATTGAATTTCTGAGGATGCCGTCCCGGAATAATTGTGATCATGGTAGAAAAAAGCACTGTTCTCATGACAGCGGCCAAGGCAACACATTTCACCGATGGAGTCCTCCTCAAAATGTGCCCCTAGCGCCTGTCTGAGGGCAGGCTGCGTGCCGGCGGTCAGACAAGCACTACCGTTGCATACGTACACACGTTTCCCTTGGTTTTCCGGCTTGGTAAAATCATAAAAACTGGCCGTACCATACACATTGGCTGTACCCATTAAAAAATCTTCCGCCAAAAGCGCCATGTCGGACTGAGAAGGTGTCCCCGTACGCTCCGCACTCTGCCCTAGCCGTTCGAATAAGTTGCCGGCCAATCCTTCTCGTCCTGATAATTCACTTAAATTTTTTGACATGTTGTGGTGTTTAAATGAATCCGTGTGACCAGAGGAGTACGGTGCTAGAGGCGAAACAAAGATATATAATCCTGTATAGTATTGCCAATCACCTTCAAAAAAGGGGGTGAACCGGAAAATAATAGCACAATAGTAGGTTTAATTTATTGGGTATGGTATGGTTAAGGGTACTTATTGTAGATTATTTAAGCCTACTCAGTACTTCTTTCATCCGTCTGACAGCCTCCCTTAATTGTACTTCCGAAGCTGCATAGCTCAACCGGAAGCAGTTGGGATCACCGAATGCTGCGCCAGAAACCAGCCCTACGTAAGCCGTTGTCATGATATAATCGCAAAAGTCATCGGCATTGTTGATAATAGTTTGTCCGTCTGACTTGCCAAAATAAGAACTTATTTCAGGAAAGACATAGAAGGCACCATCGGGTATGTTGGTTGTTATGCCCGGAATTTCTTCCAGCATCGAAATGACGATGTCCCGACGTTCTCGGAAAGCTTCTCGCATGGCCACGGTGGGCGCCATATCACTCATCAGTGCCACCGCACCGGCTTTTTGAGAGAAAGAAGCTGCGCCGCTGGTTACCTGTCCCTGTATTTTCGAACAGGCGTCGGCCACAAATTTTGGGGCACCCATATACCCCAATCGCCAACCTGTCATGGCAAAACCCTTGGCAAAACCATTGACCGTAATGGTACGATCTTTTACCGCCGGGAAAGATCCAATACTGATGTGTTCATGGGTAAAATTGATGTATTCGTAAATTTCGTCGCTGACCACCAAGACATGCTCATATCGGGCGATAACGTTGGCATACGCCTCCAACTCTTCTCTCGTAAAAACCGTGCCGGTAGGATTACAAGGCGAAGAAAAAATTATAAATTTCGTATGGTCAGTAATCGCAGCATCCAGTTGCTCCGGAGTGGGCTTGAAATCGCGATCTACTCCGGCGTACACACAAACAGGTACGCCATCAGACAACTTAACGATTTCATAGTAAGATACCCAATAAGGCGCGAACATCACGACTTCGTCGCCGGGATTGAGGAGCGCCTGACACAAGTTGTAGATGGTTTGTTTGGCTCCATTGCTAACCACAATTTGTTCAGGACGATACTCTAAATTATTGTCTCGTTTAAATTTTTCACTGATGGCTTTTGTCAATTCCGGCAGACCGGAGACAGGCGTATATTTGGTATATCCGTCTTGTAGCGCCTGAAAAGCTGCTGCTTTCACGTGGTCCGGGGTGTCAAAGTCGGGCTCCCCCAGGCTCAAGCTGATCACATCATGGCCCAGAGCCTTCAACTCTCGGGCCATACGCGCCATCTTAAGGGTTTCTGATTCTGCAAGATTTTGGACGCGGGTGGAGAGCACGTTGTGTGGCATATTTTCGATATTCGTCATGTGTTAAAGTAGTCAATGA
>JBIPOY010000047.1:0-12477 GCA_044378705.1 Saprospiraceae bacterium | reverse complement strand
GCATCGCCGTTGCATTAAATATTGACAATAACATAGGTGGCATGCTGTCTGGCCCCAAAAGGCCTATTTTTTTGTCTCGGACGCGACCACCTACGTTGTTACCAATAGTGTAAAAATGGAAAACAGCAACTTTATTGTAGTGCCACTAAGTCCATCTCGTATGGGTAGGCAAAGATATGCAGCAAGATTTCAAATGTAGTAGTAAATGCATGCTACGCCCTGTACAATATGGAGAATAATCGAATATTTATTCAACAACACGATAAAAAAAATCTGCCGGCTGAACGGCCCTAGATTCTATCTTTGCTCTTAACGACGATGGTATCCAGCTGACCGGTTCCACCAGGGCTATTTTACGCCATACTTATCCCTTTTTTTTGTAGAATCTTGCAAAAATTCGCTTCAACACGGAAATGGGCACTTTTTTGTCTCTGACACGAACAACTAAGCAGTTACCTTTGCCAAACGATTATGGACAAAACACTGGAACAGTTCAGCGCGGTAGTGGGCCGTTGCCGCGAACTTTTTTTAAAAAAAACAACTGACTATGGCACGGCCTGGCGTATCCTGCGGCCTTCGAGCATCACCGACCAACTGTACATCAAAGCACTGCGTATTCGCAGTATTGAAGAAAAAGGCGCTCAAAAAGTAGATGAGCCCATCGAAGGCGAGTTTATGGGTCTGATAAACTACAGTATTTTGGCGCTGATACAATCCACACTCCCCGAAAATGAGTCACTCGAGCTTTCTCCGGTACGCGTTGCAGCACTATACGACCTACACATTGCAGAAAACCTACGTCTGTTACAGGCAAAAAACCACGACTACGGAGAAGCTTGGCGGGTGATGCGGGTGAGTAGCATGACCGACTTAATTCTGCAAAAACTATTGCGCATCAAGCAAATAGAAGACAACGCTGGCCAAACACTCGTTTCTGAAGGCTTGGAGGCCAACTACCGCGACATCATCAATTACGCCGTATTTGCCTTAATACGGCTGTCCGAAAAATAACAGCAACCCGTTCATATCCAATTACGCACTTTATAGCATCAAACAACACATGACATCACTCACATCCCTACTCATTCAATTTGCCATTGCGGGTGCCATACTCACGGCGATAACCGTTTGGGCCAAAAAACATCAACATGTTTTTCACACCTTTCTCCAACATTTTGTCGGAGTGTGGTTCGTATTCTCAGGCCTGGTAAAAGCCGTTGATCCGATCGGTACTGCCTATAAAATGGAGGATTATTTTGGGGCGTTTGAGACAACCTTTGCAGGATTGACCAATGGCCTCAAAGGCCTAGCGCCCTTGTTTCCGTGGCTCGCAAAGCACAGTATAGGATTTTCGATTGGTATGGTCGTCCTTGAAATCGTGTTGGGTATTGCCCTGATCATTGGTTGGCGGCGCAAGTTGACCGCTTGGCTATTTTTCCTCCTCATGGTTGTTTTTACCGTACTCACCGGTTTTACCTACCTCACAGGCTACGTACCCTCGGAAGCCAATTTTTTTGATTTTGCACAATGGGGGCCCTATGTGAAAAGCCAAATGCGGGTCACTGACTGCGGTTGTTTTGGTGATTTCATCAAATTAGATCCAAAAATTTCATTCATTAAAGATCTAGGCCTGATGATTCCGGCATTTGTGTTTCTGCTGTGGTCTCGCAACATGCACTCCTTGTGGACCGCACGCACACGCGACCTCGTGACGGCAATTACCACAGCAGCTACCTTACTATTCTGTGTTCAAAACACCTATCTGGACTTACCCATGGTTGATTTTCGGCCATTCAAAATAGGCAACAATATCCGCGAACGCAAAGATTTAGAGTCCAGCGCAAAAATTGATATTTTAGGCTGGGTACTGGAAAATAGCGAAACAGGAGAAAAAGTGAAGTTCATGGAACCGGAGGCGGGTAAAATTACCTATTACAAGGAATATCCGAAAAATAAAGGCTGGAATGTAAAAGATCAAATTAAAACAGATTGGTATGTGTTGAAAGACAGTGTGAAAATACCCATTACCAAAACCAAAGTGAGCGATTTTGCCATTGAAAGTGCTGAAAACGGTGAAATAACCGACGATATCCTCGGAGAAAAAGGCTACAGCCTGATGATTGTCGCGTACAAACTGGAGGGTAGCCAACAAAAAGAAATGGTTACTGTTCGGGACACTGTTTGGGCAATAGACAGTATTGCGGTAACGAAAGACTCCTTCCAATTGGAGCGTCGTCTGGCCACTGTTAACCTCCGGCAAGTAGAGCGCACTGTATTTGTTCCAACGACAGCCTATGCTGATTTATTTACCAAGGGTGTAAATCCGCTGGCCGATGCCGCTACCAAAGCCGGCTGGAAAGTGTATGCCGTAACCATCTACGGCGATGCTGAAAACGCCGTGGATTTTGCCCGTAAAGTTGGTGCAAAATATCCCTTCCACCGGGCCGACGACAAGCTGCTAAAAACCATTGTTCGGGCCAACCCGGGCGTCGTGGTTTGGAAAGATGGCCAAGTATTAGACATGTATCACCACCGACACCTGCCGACATTTGATCAATTGTCCGTAAAATTCAAGTAGTGTTCGAAGGAAACTAAAAAAGCCCTTACTACGTTGGTAGCAAGGGCTTTTTTTAATTGCCTTCGAAAAAGTGGCTTAGTTCTGCGATTGCAGGGGAATTTCTGTAGGTGTAGTACCGCCACCGCCAACGGTGAGTACCGCGACAACGCACAACACAATCAGAGTGCCCGCCAGTACCCAAGTTGCTTTTTCAATGAAATCTGTGGAGCGTGCAGCACCAAAAAGTTGTTGGGCTTGACCGCCGAAATTGGGGTCAATGCCGCCGCCCTTGGAATTTTGCATCAAAATAACCAGCACCAGAAGGACGCTCACGATGGCGATAAGAACCGTAATAGTGGATAACATATTTGTCTATTTTTTTAGTTTGTCAATTTCGGCGGCAAAGTACGTACTTTTTTCGGGAAATGCCAAGCATAACCGTTCATACATCGCAATTGCCCGATCGCGATACCCCTGCTTGACATAAAGCTTGGCGAGGGTTTCAGAGATTACATCCTTGTTTTCTAGTACACTTTTCTCCGCCAACAGCTGTGCTATACCCGCTACTTTCAGGGGCTCAAGAAGGTTATCTTCCTCTTTTTCTTTCATTTCAACATTATGATTATTTATCATTTGTTTGGGTGTGGCCAATTCCGTTGATACGACATTGGCAATAGAAGTGGGGGGTATTTTGAGCTTTGAATTTTCTGGAAAGCGCAGCAATGGCGGATCAAATTTCACAAACCAATCTTCAAAAGTTTGATATGAAACTTTAGGGATGACAATATCAGTAGACGCAACCGATTGTTCGGGGATCCATTTGGGCGTATGCACGGGCACTGTTTCTGAAACTATTGGTTGAATCGGCACAGATTCTTCGGGCAAATGCGCTTGTTTTTGGTCGCGATTAGCGGCCTGTAATCCTTCTTCAAGAGCCCGTTTGAGTGTCTCTACGGGCTTCAATTCCAATACTTCTTCCTTTACCCACACTTCTTGTGGCACCGTGATTTGGGGCGCGACCAAGTGGAAAAGTTGCGTGCGATCAAGGCTGTAAGCCGCCGCAGTTGCTACATTTTTTTCAACATCCTGATGGTTAATTTGTCTTGCTTTTATGGCCAAAAGATAGCGTAAATTATGGGCATAAGGGTAAGCCAACGCGAGCGTTTTGAGTTCTTCGTAAGAAATTGTACGAAGTAAATCAGGATCATCTACTATTCTAAAAAATCGTTCCTGCGTCATTATTAGCAGTTTTAGAAGTTTAAAGGCGTAGAAATTACGGTATAAAGGCTACGTTGTTACACTTCTGTCACCATCGTTGGTAAATCGTAACTTGTCAGGTGGCACGCTGTCTGGCCCAAAAAGGCCCACTTTTTTGTCTCAGACGCGACCACGCTAACCAGTTACGGTAAATCATCACCAGTCATTGAAGGCTTCATTGAAAATATCATCCAATATTTGGGTAGAGATTTGTCTAATGAGATCTTCTTGTACACTAAGCAAGTCCGTTGTATTTGAAAATTCTGCAAAATGGCTTTTTGTACGCTCCGAAGTCCAACTTTTTTTTTCATTTTTGTTGTTGACATATTTGATGGCAACACTAATTTTGAGCTGGTTGAGCGAAACAACCTCTCCGGGTTTTGGGGCCACCGGCACCACTACAAAACTGGTCACCCGACCAGTAAATTCTACATCAGGTGTTTCACTGTTGAGTACCAACCGTGACTCAGCACGAATTTTATCCTTTAATTTCTCTGTAAAATCAAGCGCCAAGGTAGGGGGTGCATTTCCGGCGATGTTTTCGAAATTCCGGACATAAAAGGTGCGGACGTCCGGATCAACAGAGATACCTTTAAAACTATAGCAAGCGCTAAAGAACAACAACAGGAAGCATAAGTACTGCGCGGCACGAACGGTCATGGTGACAAATATAGCCCGGATCTAGGTTCCGGAAGACAAAAATAGTTTTTGAATTTATTTGGACTTCCTGCTTGCTCTAACGGGCGCCCCCTCAACCGAAGTACAGGCTTCCTGCTCACAATATTGGTCTAAAACGGCGTACACTGTTTTGCCGACGCATTATTCCCATTCAATGGTGGCAGGTGGTTTTGTCGAAATATCAAAAACTACGCGGTTGATACCCTTTACATTGTTGATAATTTCACTGGAAACCTCTGCAAGAAATTCGTGGGGCAAATGGCTCCACTCAGCGGTCATACCATCCGTAGAGTTCACCGCGCGGAGCGCAATCACTTGTTCGTAAGTGCGCTCATCACCCATAACACCAACCGAGTGAATGGGCAATAGTATGGTGCCTGCCTGCCAAACTTCATCGTAGAGGTTGTGCTCCCGAAGTTTAGAGATATATATGGCATCAGCTTCTTGCAGGATACGTACTTTTTCCGGTGTAATATCGCCCAAGATACGAATGCCCAAACCAGGACCCGGGAATGGGTGTCTGTTGAGGATGGTCGGCGAAACATTCAATTCTTTTCCGACACGCCGTACCTCGTCCTTGAAGAGTGACCGCAGCGGCTCCACTATTTTTAGTTTGAGTTTATCGGGTAACCCTCCCACATTGTGATGACTTTTAATGGTAACGGAGGGGCCGTGCACACTGACAGACTCTATCACATCCGGATAAATGGTGCCCTGACCAAGCCACTGAAAATCAGGATGCGCCTCACTTTCTTCTTCAAAAAGGTCTATAAACAACTTCCCAATCACCTTGCGTTTTGCCTCGGGGTCACTCACGCCAGCTAGTGCTGTATAAAAGCGGTCCCTTGCATCCACCCCTTTTATATTGAGACCCATGCCCAGATAAGAGTCAAGCACTTCTTGAAACTCATTTTTGCGCAACAACCCATTGTCAATAAAAAAGCAAAATAAGCGGTCGCCAATGGCCTGGTGTAATAGCGTTGCAGCAACCGTGGAGTCCACACCACCGGAAAGTGCCATGATCACTTTCTCTTGGCCAATTTGTTGGCGCAAAGATTCCACTGTATTGTCAACAAAATGTGCCGGCGTCCAATCTCCTTTACAGGCACAAATATCGTGCACGAAGTTTTTGAGAATTTCGAAACCCTCTAAGCTGTGAAACACTTCCGGATGAAACTGAATACCGTAAACAGGTTGCTCAAAACGCCCTGTTTCTGATCGAAAAGCAGCATAGGGAATCGTGTCGGAATTCCCCAACACTTCAAAACCTTCGGGCAATCGCATGATGGTATCGGAATGGCTCATCCAAACCTGGGAGCGCTTGCTAATCCCTGCAAAGAAGGGATCGTTGGGCGCATGCTGTTGGAGCATGACTTTACCATACTCTCTCTTCTCAGATTGCCCCACTTCACCGCCGTAAAAATCGGCCATTAACTGGGCGCCATAGCAGATGCCCAACAGTGGCTTTTTTCCGGCAATAAGGTTTAAGTCTAAGCGGAGCGCATTGGGCCATCGCACAGAGAATGGGCTTCCGGAAAGGATAACACCGCAGATGTCGGGTGTTAATGCAGGTAGTTTGTTGTAAGGAACGATCTCACAATATACGTTCATTTCGCGTACACGCCGAGCAATCAACTGGGTGAACTGGGAGCCAAAATCGAGGATAAGAATTTTTTGCATAAAGAGGCACGGAGGTAAGGTTCCGTATGGTAAGAAGTGTGGCAAAGGTAGAGAAAAGAAGCAAGGGAAAAAATGGTATATACGTTCCGGTTGCTTACAATATTTTTTGTGGCGTATTTTTTCACCCCGGAAATGATATTTTTCCCATTCCTGTTAATGGCACACCACCCAATTCCAAGCCTTCCGGGCTATGACCCGCTACCGTTTCATTGGCCAAAACAGCAAACAATACTGCTTCCTTTGCATCCCCGTCAATGCCTATTTCACCCATCAGCAGTATCGTTGTTTCAGGTAATTTTTCATTTAAAATTTTCATTATCAAAGGATTATGTGCCCCCCCTCCACTGACATACACATGGGGCTTACCGACAATCGGTGGATGCTGTGCCGCTAGCGACCACTGAATGGCTTCTACTATGGTTTCCGCGGTAAGTTGGGTGAGGGTGGCCATGACGTCTTGGGCATTGGGCGTTTTTGTGGCCATTTGTGTCAGCGCTGCTTTAACCCAAACAGAGGAAAACATTTCAGGGCCTGTTGTTTTTGGGAATGGGCTGCTGAAGAATTTTTCTGATTTTAACTGTTTCAATAGTGCCATATCAACGTGCCCTGCCGCGGCGAAGCGAGCATGCTCGTCGTATGGAAGGTCAAAATATTCGCGTGCAAAAGCATCGAGGAGTGTATTGCCCGGGCCAGTATCGGTTGCGAATACCTTGGATGGATCCCCGTCGGCGGGTAGATAGCTAAAATTCGCTATACCACCAATGTTGAGTAAAAAACGGGCTTCCCCAAGTTTCGAAAACAAATAGTAGTCGCCATAAAGGGCCAATGGAGCGCCCGCCCCGCCGGCCGCAAGGTGCTTCTGTCTGAAATCAGAAACTGTAATGATACCCGTTCTACGGGCAATGTGATCGCCATCCCCCAGTTGTAAGGTAGCATTGGGGTAATCGGAAAGACCGTGCAATACCCGCGGTGCGTGGAAAACGGTTTGTCCGTGCGAGGCGATCAAGTCAACTTCCGAGGGTGCTACCTTCCACTTCGCCAAACATTGGTTGATCAGGGCTGCGTGCCGTTCCGCAATAATGACATTCAGCAGTGTAAGGTGTTGAAAATCAATTGTTTTTTGGGCAAATACCCGGCGAATTTCAGACTTAAAATCTTCGTCGTAGGCCACCGTTTCAAAGTGAATCACTTCGACGCGGGTATTCAAACCTACCCCCCGAAAAGCGCAAAAGACGATGTCCAACCCATCCAAGGAGGTACCCGACATTAGACCAATAATGTGCCGACTTTGCTTGCTTGCAATGGCTGAAAGTTGTTGAATGTGGGATTTCATGAAATGTGTTATCTTTGGGCAAAATCACTTTTGCGCTCCTGCGAGCAAATTTTCTGTAGCTTCTTTATTATAGGACACAACCACTCTCCTACTGTTGTGAAAAAACAAGCATGAGCGTTGCCTGCTGAGGATTTATAATGCGATCAACACGGAGAAAAATTCCCGGTTGCACTTCCCGGTCTTCCCCGAGGTGCATTTCTGCCCGGCGCTGCTCTATGAGGTCTGCCCAAGCCTTTAAAGGGGCTTGTTTTTCAGAAAATGAGCTGAGAAAGACCAGTTGGCGAGTGGCTTCTTTGATCCAGAAGGAATCCGGTTGGGCCGAATAGTCTCCCTGTACCATAAACCGATATTCTTGGCGGGTTTGATCACATACCTCCTGGCTGATTTCAAGTAAAATACCGCGATCAAGTAAAAGACTCTCCAAAGATTGTGAACCTTGTGTTTCAAAATTATACTCTGTAACATGCGGGAGGCCTTTTTCAAAAACCGGCGCAGGCTTATACTTGCAAGTCTGCTTACTTTGGCATGATCCCAACACTACGAAAATTGAAAACACTACGAAACCTGCAACGCCGCAGGTATTGAAATTGAGCATGCTTAACCACCGTTTCATCTATAAAACATTGTTTAATTCACCGTAATAGACCAAATTGTTGGCCCAAAAGTAACCACAACATGCCACAATTTGCGGCAATAGTCTTTAATTTTCATACAACCATGACCAGAATAGGCCTACTTTCAGACACCCATTCATTCCTTGATGCGCGAATTTTTGACCATTTTGCTGAATGTGATGAGATTTGGCATGCCGGCGATTTCGGAAATGAATCAGTATTGGATAAATTATTGTCATTTAAGCCGTTAAGAGGTGTTTATGGCAATATTGACGGCGCCAAAATACGGGCTGAAATGCCCCTCGATCTTCGGTTTGTGTGTGACGGGGTACCTGTTTTTATGACCCATATTGGCGGTTACCCAGGACGTTATGAACCCAGAGTAGGCCAATTGCTGAAAGATAATCCTCCCTTGAATGGGATTTTTATCAGCGGACATTCTCACATCCTGAAAGTGATGCCTGACAGAAAATTAAATTTTCTACACATCAACCCAGGGGCCTGTGGCAACGAAGGTTGGCATAAAGTTAAAACTTTGATCCGTTTTACCCTTGATCAAGGCGCAATTAGCAACCTACAAGTCATTGAATTGGGCAATCGTGGTATAAAAGGCGGAAAAGAAACGGAGTCAATGGCAGAATAATACCGTTTCAAAGACATACTTAATAATTATGTGCTTAGAATTCATGAAGACTAAATAACCCTAAGCATGGTCATTTGCACTACTTTTGCAAACAATTAGAACAGGTTGCTGTTCTATTTTTGTTCGAGTTTGAACTTACTTTCACAATCAATAATACTGACAATGGCATACGAATTCACCGATGCAACCTTCCAATCAGAAGTGCTTGACACCGAACAAGTTACAGTTGTTGACTTTTGGGCAGAGTGGTGTGGCCCATGCAAAATGATGACCCCTATCATTGATGAACTTTCCACTGAATACACCGGAAAAGCGGTCATCGGCAAACTCAATGTTGACGACAATCCGGAGATTCCCATGAACTACAATGTGAGAGGCATCCCAACCTTCCTAATTTTTAAAAATGGGGAGCTGAAAGAGAAGATTGTTGGTGCCACAACCAAACAGGCTCTGAAAGCTAAAATTGACGCTTGCTTGTAACATTTGTACCTAATCCCGCGTGTGGACAAATGCCATACGCGGGATTTTTATTGTCAGGAAGCCACTACGATGTTTGTATGAAATTTGCGCCTACAGCCGCTTATTTTGCGATAGTTCAAGCCACGCTTTTCCGAGATATTCCACCAAATCACCCGCAGTCAGCCCTTCCTGTGAAATAGCAGACGCCGCCAGATCACCGGCCAGCCCATGGAGATATACCCCCCACAAACAGGCTGATTTTGGCGCATATCCTTGTGCCAACAAACCAGTGAGAACGCCGGTCAACACATCGCCCGCACCACCAGTGGCCATACCGGGGTTTCCTGTTGAGTTGAACCAACACGTCCCGTCAGGGCAGGCAATGGCTGTGTGGGCTCCCTTTAGTATTATAAAAATTCGATGCTGCTTTGCCATAGATACTTGTACCCTATTGCGCTGAAAGTCATCGGTTGTTTTGCCAAAGAGGCGCTCAAATTCCTTGGGGTGAGGTGTTATTATACTATTTTCAGGCAATAATTGAAGCAATTCCGGATATTCTGCCAGAATATTCAGTGCGTCTGCATCCAAGACAAACGGAACGTTCACCCCCGTTATCAACACCTGCAACGCCTCTACAGTCTCTGGGGCACGCCCAATACCCGGGCCGACACCTATACTTGCATACAAAGATAAATCCGGCACTTCTGTCCAGTATTTTGCCCGCCGATCTGCACTGACCATGGCCTCCGGAACGCTTGATTGCAATACGATGTTGCCACACCGTGGGCTGTGAACCGTCAACAAGCCAACCCCTGACCGCAAGCAAGCACGGGCAGCCAGTACAGCTGCCCCCATTTTTCCCCAGCTCCCCGCCACGAGGAGGGCGTGGCCAAATGTCCCCTTGTGGGCAAACTTTTTTCTTGGGTTCCATACATTTGTAACATCCGCCCTGGTCAGATAATGATGATCCGTTTGCGTTTGTTGTTCAAAATCGGGATGCAAACCAATAGATCCAGACGCCCAAACGCCCAAAAAATTTGCATTTTCAGGAAAAAAGAATGCCCATTTAGGGGCCTGAAATGTGAAGGTGGCTGTTGCGCAAACAACTGTACCACCCAAAGTGGGTGCGTCACAAAAAAGCCCTGATGGCACGTCTACGCTGACAATTTCAAGTCCACTTTGGTTGATAAAAGCAACAATTTTCGCCCAATCGCCCTCCAACGGACGCGTCAATCCGCTGCCAAACAGCGCGTCAATGATCAGGTTGTTGCCGGCAATCAGGTCTGTTTGGACCTGTTGAAACGCGTCAAAAGATTTGTAAACCGTTGGGTAAACGGCAGATAAAGGTGACAATAACGTCATTTGATCTTCAAAATCAATGGAATGTCGCGTACCAAAATCACAAATAAGTACCTTCGCTGCGTATTGAGCCTGATCCAGCATTCGTGCTATAGCCAGCCCATCCCCACCGTTGTTGCCCGTTCCGGCAATCACCACAATGGCCCGGGTGGTGTCGGGATATCGTTGTACAAACCAATCCGTGAAAACGCGCGCCGCGCGGTTCATGAGATGGAGGGACGTGATGGGCTCTTTTTCGATCGTGTATTCATCCCAAGCACGCATTTGTGCTGTAGAAAATATTTTCATGTTAGTCTGTAAAGATACGTTTTTTAGTGACCTAAAAGTAGTGGAATTTTCCAGCGTTCTCGCTGGTCCGGCAGTTGGAATGTTCTTTGCGGAACTCGGCGCAGATGTAATTAAAATTGAAAACAAAACCACCGGTGGGGATATTACCCGTTCGTGGAAGCTACCCTGTGAGCCACCGGACTCCCCCGTTTCCGCCTACTGGAGCAGTGTGAATTGGGGCAAAAAACACCTATTGCTAGACCTTAACCACCCTGCCGACCGTTCCAAAGCCATCGCTTTGGCCATCGGCGCGGATGTTGTAATTTCAAATTTCAAGCCTTCCTCCGCTCAACGCATGGGTATCGATTCAGCATCCCTGCGCGCCCAAAACCAACAGCTAATTTTTGCTCAACTCAACGCATTTGCCGATCCGGAAGACGAAAGTCCTGCTTTCGATGCCGTATTGCAGGCCGAAGCAGGTTTCCTATACATGAATGGCGAGCCCGACCGTCCTCCGGTTAAAATGCCGGTGGCCATGATAGACCTACTGGCGGCACATCAACTCAAAGAAGGCATCTTGCTCGCCCTCCTGCAGCGAACCCATACCGGTGCAGGCTGTACCATCACCACTTCCCTGATGGAATCAGCCTTGGCATCGCTCGTCAACCAAGCCAGCAACTATCTCATGACCGGGCACGTGCCGCAACGGATGGGTACCCGGCATCCAAACATTGCACCTTACGGAGAGGTATTCTACAGCGCCGAAGGCCTCCCCGTTTTGCTGGCAGTAGGGACGGAACGACAGTTTCAACAACTCTGCCAATGCCTTGACCTACAATACTTGTTACAAAAAACAGAATTTCAAACAAATACCGCTCGCGTGCAGCATCGAGACAAGTTAAATGATCTATTGGCGGAAGCCATGGGAAAACAAACCCTAGATTGCCTGATGACTTCTTTCAAAGCAAATGGTGTGCCCGCAGGCCGAATCCGCGATATGAAGTCTGTTTTTGAAAAACCGGAAGCACAGGCCATGGTTTTGAAGGAAACAACCATCGAGGGGATAGAAACCTTGCGCATGGCGTCCGTCGCATTCCAAATATCGTGACTTTCGAATTCACACCCGGGCTGCGTACCACCTGCATAACTACTTTTTTCTTTTTTATCAATAAATAGTGTTACCATGACATCGAACATTAAAACCTACTTATCCATGTTTGTCTTATTGCTGTCTCTGACGGCTTCAGCTCAAAAAGTTGATCTGGATGGCGAACCACTTACAACACACTACACAAGACTGCCCCGGAAGCCATTTCCCGCTGACTATCAAACCTACAGTGCAGTGCTGTCTGCCAATCCACAAGACCTAAAATCTGTCGGGCTGGCTGAACCATTTTTCATCAAAAACCTACAAGTATTTGGCTTTAAAAGCGTCAAAGAAGGTGGTAATTTCAACATTGATCTAAACCTCAGTGATTATCGTCAAACAGCCGGCGAGACCAAAACAGCAACAACCAAAACAAAGGACCGCGCCGGAAAAGAGATCGAAACAAAGACCTACTACTATGAAGTAAAGTACGAACACGTACTCACCTTGAAAGTCCGAAACCAAGACGGAAAACAACTGGAA
>JBIPOY010000239.1:0-5429 GCA_044378705.1 Saprospiraceae bacterium | reverse complement strand
ATCAAAACAAGCAGCCTGAATTTGCACGGCTGTTGCTTGTAATGCTTGGCTGGGTTGTATGATGGTCGCAAACACGGTGACTGTACATTGGTTGGCATCGGTGACCACCAATGTGTATGGACCGGCAGTAATTCCGCTGATTTGAGGGCTATTTCCGCCCGTTGACCAACTGAATTGATAGGGTTCTGTGCCCCCCGTAGGATAAGCAATGATACTGCCCGTGTTTCCATTGTAACAGGTCACGTGGTTCAAAACGACAGGGCTCGACAGTTCAGTAGGTTGTGATACAGTAACCGAAGTGGAAGCGGTGCAGCCATTTAAGTCCGTAATGGTCACTGAAAATATGCCGGCTGGCAGGTTGATTGCCTGCTGTGTTTTTTGTGCATTGAAGTCGCTCCATTGATAGGTCAGCGCAGTTGTGCCCCCCCCCACATATACGGTTCCGGTTCCGGTCGAACCACCGAAGCACCGAACGGGTGTTGTTGTAACGCTGTTGATTTGTATTACAGTTGGACAATCAAGGGTGATCGTTTCAGTATGTGTGCAGCCGCGTGCATCGGTGACGATTAATACATGATCTCCACAGGAAATATTTTCGAGGGTGGAGCCACTGCTTCCGTCTTCCCAAAGATATTGGTAAGGCATATTCCCTCCGTTAACGGAAGCAACGATTCGACCATTGGAAAGTCCTGCACAAGTGGGATCGAAGGTGCTGGATTGCACTTCGATGGGGGAAGCTCCGGAAATACTGGTCATTAGGGTATTGGTGCAGCCGCGTACATCTTGCACCGTGACCGTGAATGTGCCTGGACAAAGGCTTGTAGCTGTGGGCGTGCCGGCAGGTATCGCGGGATTACTCCACAAATAAGAATAGGGAGCTGTCCCCCCCGTTGCCAAAATGGTGGCTTGCCCCTGACAGCTACCCGCACAAGGATCATCGATGATGTTTGTGAAAGAAGCGTTCAAGGCAGGAGGGGATTCAACCAATACAGTTGTTTGTGTCTTGCAACCTTTTGAATCGGTAATGGTAACAGCATGAATACCTGAAATAACATTCTGAACGGATGCTGTCGTTTCTCCACTGTCCCATTGGTATGCATAGGGCGTATTGCCACCCATCAGGTGTACCATTACGCCTCCATTGCTCCCACCAAAGCAGGAAACAGGTTGAATATCGGTGCTGGTGACCACCAGAAGGGCAGGTTGTGTCACCTGAACAAAAGTAGCGGCCTGACAAAGATTTGCGTCAGTGATGGTTAAGAAATGGAAACCTGCGCTGAAACCTGTTGCTGTTTTACCGGTTTCTCCGTTTTCCCACAAGTACTGATAGGGTGGAGTTCCGCCGGAGACCGTCATGGTAGCGGTTCCATCGTTGCCGCCAAAGCAGGAAACGGGCGTCTGTGCCCCGAGGAATGACAATGCTGCGGGTTCCATCAGGGTAAATGTTTGGGTGGTGGCACATCCGTTTCCGTCTGTGGCAGTCATGGTATAACACCCAGCCATAAGATCCGTGGCAGAGGTGCCGGTCTGTTGAACACTACCTTGGCACGATGCCCAGATAATATTAATACTACCGGTGCCGCCACTGGCATTCACACTTGCTGCGCCGGTATTATCACCGTAACAATTGATGTTTTCGATGATTAGATCAATATCGAGGGGAGGTGGCGCGTCAATGTTGAAAAACACGGTATCGGCACAGCCTACTACGTCGTGTACAACCACGGTATGGCTGCCTGCGGGGAAAATATTTTGTAAATTCCCATTTGAAAAAGAGCCAGGTAAGTTGTCAATGGAGAATTGAAGGGGTGGATTACCGCCCAAAACTGAAATAAGGACAGAGCCGGAGGACTCTCCTGCGCACAGCACCGGTGTGGCACTGTCCAAATTGGCAACAAGGCTGCAACTTCCATAGGTACTGCTTTCCTGCGCAATCAACGGTGTACAGCCCGGGCTAATTGCCCGCACTTCTATGACGACATTTTGCCCAATAGACAGTCCATTGACGGTGTGCGTCAAGACGCCATTCGCAATTACCCAAGCACCGCCATTGATGCGAATTTCGTAACCCAGAGCCCCTTGAACAGCATTCCAACCCCAAACCATGTTGCCTGTACCGATGTTCTGTACGGCCAATCCGGTGGGAGCAGGAAAAAAAGAGATGACATTGACGTCAACGGTGTCGTGGTGCTCGCAGCCAAAAGCATCTATGGTATTAATGGTGTACGTGGAGGTTTGAATAGGGGTAGCTGTTGGGTTGGGACAATTTGAGCAAGACAAGGTAGTACCATTGACCCAAGTATATCCGACGTTGTTGTTGACCTTAAATCCGATGCTCCACCATTTAACCTTGCCGAATTGGTTGGGGGCGAAACCATCAGAAACCCGGAGTGACCAATCGCCATTCACCGCTGCCCCGAGCAGTGTATTCCAGTTGCCCTCGGGCTTGTATGTTCCGTTGAATGGAGCCGCCTGGCCAACAATGGAAGTTGTGGCAACAGGAGAAAAGCACGTCGTTTTATAGTTGTCCCCCGACCCACCATTTCCAGATGTAAGTTCCAGTAATTGTCCGCTGGGCGCTTCTAAAAACACATTCAGATCTGAGCAATAATCTGTTTCGAGGTCCATGCACACCGATACTATTTGTTGTGTGGGGTTGGTGATGATCGGGTAACCTAGGCTACTGATTTCGATGGGGGCATGATAGGGGTTGTTGTGTGGGTGATTGCCATTGCCAAAACGGTAATCTGGGTAGGATTCAAACCGAACTTCTTGAAAGGGTGGGGCAAGAGGCGTTGCGTTGAGCACAGCGCTGCCTCCTGTACAAATGGTAGTATCGTGCAAGATGGCAACGTTTGCGCCACATGAAAAACAATCGGGGTGGGTTGGCGGCAGTACAGAGACGGTGAGTAAGGTGTCCCAAGAGCATCCGAACGCATCATTTACCGTGAAAGTATAACCCGCGGTACCGGCATTTTGTGGTGCTGCGGCAATAGAATCGGCGCTATTATAGAAAATGGAAGGGTGGTTGTTCCAATGCCAAGAAGTTAGGGTTGGTGTAAAAGTTTCTACGTTTGGATAGAGCTGATCGAGAAATTTCAGTGACCAGTTGAAAATAAATCCGTTGTCAATGGGCCACCAGTCGGTTACTCGAATGGTCCATTCCCCGTTGAGGGGACAACCGACCAAGTCTGCAATGGGGTTAAAGGTGCTGTAATCACCTGAAGGTATGGTGCCATCTCCCCCCAATACAGTATTGGCATAGTCAATCCAGGTCGGGTTGGGGGCATTGTTCACCCAGCAATAGTCGTATCCAAGTCCCGGAATAGGGTTTACGTTGTCGTTGTCGTTGGGCTCTCCCAAAAAAACTTGTCCGCCAAAATTGCCGGGGTGATCGTGAAGAATGATGCTCTGTCCATTTGGGCAGGTCAGTGAAATCTCAACATCACGGGCCCAAGAATGCTCCATGTTGGCACAAATGCTTTCAAGATCTGTGGGTGAAACCAAGACTTGACCGGGAGAAAATTCTGTAAAAAAAATGGTAGTTTCGTAGGGTATCCCAGTTCCATCAGGCAGAGCGAGCGAGTCGGAGCGGCTGCCTTCAACGGCAAAAGAAGATGGGCTGGGGGTGACGAGTAGGGTCTGTTGGTTGCTATTGCCGGCCACATTGGCACTTAGGGCAACAGTATCTCCTGCGCAGATGGTTTGGTCTAGCATCCCGGTCATTTGAAAACTGGGTTTGGCAGCCACTCGTATCCGCTGGTTGATGAGGTTGGTGTTTTTACATCCTTGTTGATCGGTCAGGGCAAGTTGTACAAAATAACCGCCGGGTTGATCAAAGCGGTGTGAGGTACTGGGCCCATAGGCTATACCACCATCTCCGAAGTTCCATTCAAAGGTGGTGGTCAGGTCTGATTGTGGGTAGGCAAAATTATTTTGTAAATATTCTCCTCTTCCCTCAAAAAACACCCGTTCACCTGGGCAAATGTCTATCCAGCCGGTATCCGCCGGTACTGCAGTAGGATTGGTGGAAATCAGTTTGGCTAAGATGGTTTGGCAGGAGGGCACACAGGAAATGGCTGCCGCCCAACCCGTTCCTGTGCCGCTTCCATTTGAAACAAAGGAAACGGTGAGGCACCCGGTGGGATTTGCTGCTGTTGCTTGAATTAAAAACGGTTGTCCCGGATTGTAGTCTGTCTGGCAGGATAACAGTGGCGCGGCCAAGTTTTGGCCATCGTAAAAACACAACGCATCGCTAGGTGCAATGTCTGCTCCTGAAAAACTCAATCGAATATGGGTGCCGGAATTGCCATCTGAGCAAATGGTGGTGGTCAGGCTTTGGTTGTCGGAATAGTTTCCGGTGTTGCCACCAGGGTCATAAAAAGTTCCATTACAATCTGTGATGGGAGACCCATCCATTGTGTAATTTTGGGCTGTCAGCGGCATTGCCAACACAGTAAAAAGAACAATTGGGATTGTTGGGAAGCGCATAAGCATCATTAAAAATAAGTTGTTTCTTGCAGAATCAAGAGCAAAAAAAAACAAAAACTCGGAGAATCTCGCTGTTCTTTTTCAAAAACCGGTTGGGTAGTCTCTTCAATGACAGAAAAAAGGGCCTTTTTTAGGCCATTTAGTGAGCTTCCGAGTGTGTATCTTTTTTTGGCTAACGCCTTTTTTTGAACCATTGGTTTGCATTTTGGTCAAATTTTGGTCTTTTTATCTTCTAATCAACCGATATCTTCAAAATGAACAACTCAACGCTCCAACGAATTTTCCTGTCATCAGCGTCTGATGTTTGTGTTTTTCTCAAACGAGACGATCTATTACACCCCCAGATACAAGGCAATAAATGGCGGAAATTGGCTCCTTTCATGCTTCCATTGGCAACTAAAAATACGGGAATTCTCAGTTTTGGCGGCGCTTTTTCCAATCACCTTCATGCCTTGGCCACCGCTGGAAAATTATTTGGCATTCCAACCATTGGCATTGTCCGTGGCTCCGCTGTAAATATTGAAAACCCAACATTGTCTCACGCGCGCCGATGTGGGATGCAAATATTCCCGGTCACGAAGGTACTTTATGACCTCTTGAAAAAAGCTGACCTTTCCAGCGTGTTGTCAACCATCGGGATCCATTCTTCAGATCCATTTGTACTGCTTCCGGAAGGTGGTGACACCGTTGAAGCGCTCCTGGGTTGTACAGCGATTACAGCGGAGATTCAGCAGCAGTTACCAAAGGATGTTGGCCGTCAACTTTATTATTGTGTTCCTGCCGGCACGGGTTGTACGGCAGCGGGTGTGATCGCCGGCGCGGGTTTAACGGGTAAAACGTTGGTTTTTCCGGCAGCCAAGTACGGGGTAGAGCACAGCACAATCATGGAGAAATTGACGGCAGCGGGTTATGGAAATGAAGTTGATTTTGAAATAATT
>JBIPOY010000238.1:0-5453 GCA_044378705.1 Saprospiraceae bacterium | reverse complement strand
ATAAATCTTTTGTTGACAAAGAACAATTGCTCGCCACGGGTTTTTTTGAAATAATCCGGTTTGCCAATAAAGCCTGTGATATTGAGCACTTCCATTTCTTCCTGGGCCGGCACCAATTTTTTATTGACGGCATCTCCAAAAATCTTGACCACCCTTTGGCGTAAATTACCGGCAGGCAGGTGGAATATTTCTACATCATTTTGGTGGAACGAAAAAAACACATCCGCGTTGGCCATTGCCACCCGTTGAAATTCATCGATGATATGCCTCATTTCCACGGGGTCGGCCTTCAGAAAATTACGGCGGGCGGGTACGTTGTAGAAAAGGTTTTTTACGGCGATACTGGTGCCCTGTGGCGTCTGGCAAGCTTCTTGTATTTTTACGGAAGAGTCTTCGACGACCAGGCGCACGCCGAGTTCGTCGGTGGCGCGCCGTGTACGCATCTCTACTTGGGCCACCGCGGCAATAGAGGCCAGTGCCTCTCCGCGGAAGCCCATGGTTTTAATGGAAAACAGGTCTTTTGCATCGCGTATTTTGGACGTTGCGTGCCGTTCGAAACTCATACGCGCATCCGTTTCCGACATGCCACAGCCATTGTCTATCACTTGGATGAGGACTTTTCCGGCATCGCGAATTATGAGCTTTACCTGCGTGGCACCGGCATCTACGGCATTTTCAAGCAACTCTTTGACCACCGAGGAAGGCCGCTGAACGACTTCTCCCGCAGCAATTTGATTGGCCACATTTTCGGGCAACAATTGGATAACATCTGCCATAGGTTCCTCTGAAATGTTCTTACGAACGTGCAAAGATACGGCCTAGTGGGCCCGCATGTGTCCGTACCGCCCCTCATTATTGCTATTTTTGAAAAAATACGACTGTTTTTTCGCCTGAAGTTTATATACATTCTGAAAAGAGGAAAAAAAGAGGCAACAAAAGGGAATCTCGGCTATGCTTTTTTACTTTTGCACCAGTTATTGCAACACACAATTCAGCACTGAAAATGGAAAACATTCAAAATTCGCGCGGCAAGGGATATTGTCTTTTGTATATCTTCATGGCGTTGTTCTTTCTTATTTCCCTGATCATCATGTTTTACAACCGCAGTGGCGCTGTTGATTTCCCGAAATAAGCCCTGTCGTTGACGATTTTTATTACCAAACCGCAAGAGCGCACGGGCACTGTTGCGGTTTTTTTGTTTTGAATATATGTCAAGGCGGCTCAAGCACATCCTGTTCGACAATGACGGAACCATTGTTGACTCTGAAGTAATTGCCCAACGCGTGATGCTCAAGTTGCTTGCGGAACATGATTTCCACCTCAGCGAGCAGGAGTACAGCATCCGTTTTCCGGGTTTGCTCGATCGGGATATTCTGAATCTTTTGCAACGCGACCACGGCTTCAAAGTACCGGATGGCTTTACCCAACGACTCCATGAAGCCCATCACTTGGGTTTTGACAGCGCTTTACGGGCTATTCCGGGTATGACCTCCCTGTTTAGGCGCCTGAAAATACCCAAAAGTATGGTGTCAAATGGCAGTGTACAACATGTAAAGCGTTGCCTGAAAAAAGTGCGGTTGCTTTCAGCCGTGGACGGGCATATCTTTTCTGCAGAACAGGTCGGAAAGCCCAAACCTCACCCCGATGTGTATCTTTTTGCCCTGGAACAAATAGGCCTGGAACCACACCATACCCTGGCAGTAGAAGACAGTCCGACCGGCGTTTTAGCAGCAAAAAGCGCCGGACTACAGGTCATCGGATTCTTGGGTGCTGCGCACATCATGGATGGCCACGGGCTCACCTTACAGGATGCCGGTGCCGATGTGTTGGTAAAAGATGCCCGCGCACTTGAAAAATTATTGGCAGAAATGGGGGCTTTTTAACCCCAAATCCCCTCGAGAGCGTTTGAAAGAACAGCCTACAATGCGTTTTTCAAGGTTTTCCAGACCGTTTCTGCTACAATTTTATGCCCTGCCACATTGGGATGGATACCATCTTCCAAGTTGAGCGTTGGAATACCTCCTACCCCATCCAATAAAAAAGGAATCAGGAGTGCCTCATTTTTCTTGGCCAGCATGGGATACATGGTACGGAAATCATCGGCATATACTTGTCCCAAGTTGGGTGGTGCGAGCATACCGGCGATCACAATTTTGCAGTTGGGTCGCGCAGCTTTTACTTTGTCAACAATGATCTGAAGATTTTTTTTCGATTCAGCGATGGGCAAACCGCGCAGTGCATCATTGCCCCCGAGCTCCAAGACAAAAACATCCATCGGTTGCCGAAGCACCCAGTCGATGCGGTTGGCGCCATCGGCGGTCGTCTCGCCACTGAGGCCTGCATTGATACAGGTATAGGCAAGATTTAAGGAATCAATTTTTTTCTGAATGAGGGCTGAAAACCCCTGTTCCGGCGAAAGTTGATAGGCTGCTGTGAGGCTATTGCCGAAAAAAACAATTGCTTTTTTGGCGATGGGTGCCGGTACCTGCCCTGCTTTTTCTACAGTTTTGGTTACATTCTTTGTGGCCGGATCGCCTTCGCAGGCTGCTAGCAAGGCCACCAAAACGGCCCCGAAAATAAAACGCTTCATTGTATGGTGTACGTAAGGTGAACAACCCACTACAACAAGAATTTCATAAAAGGGTTTCAGCGCATTTTCCAATCTTATTCAGCAGATGGTGTTGTTGCAACAACATGAAACACCTTATCTTTACACAATGCGCCGCACCCTTCCCACTGTAGAACAATTCGTCCAGGGCATCCGATCTGCCAACCGAGTCCTGCTGGGGCAAGCCATCACATTGGTGGAAAGCGCCCGCCCAGACCACCAAGCGCTGGCACGGAAAATCATCTCCGAATTATTGGCCCGACCCTCCGACAATACCCTGCGTATCGGCATTACAGGCGCGCCGGGTGCCGGTAAAAGCACCCTAATCGAGGCCCTCGGCAACCACATCACCAAGCAGGGGCAACGCGTAGCTGTACTGGCCATTGACCCCACCAGCGCCATCAGCGGGGGAAGTATCCTCGGGGACAAAACCCGTATGGCTGCGCTATCATCCAATCACTTGGCTTTCATTCGGCCCTCCCCTTCCGGCGACTCTCTGGGCGGAGTAGCCAGAAAAACCAGGGAAACCATCTTGCTCGTGGAAGCTGCCGGCTTCAACACCGTGATCGTAGAAACCGTGGGTGTGGGACAGTCTGAGTACGCCGTGCACAGTATGACCGACCTGTTTATGCTGCTGTTGTTGCCCGGTGCCGGAGATGAATTACAGGGCATCAAACGTGGGATCGTTGAGATGGCCGACCTGTTGGTGGTCAACAAAGCCGACGGAGACCGCGTCCATCTTGCCAACCAAGCGGGTGCACACTACCGGAATGCTACCCACCTCTTGCCCCCAAAACCCAGCGGCTGGACGCCCGCCGTTGTGGCGTGCAGTGCCCTGGAAGGCACGGGCATTCGTGCACTGTGGGAAATGGTGGAAACCTACCATCAACACATCCTCCGGAATGGCTTTTTCCGGGAAAACCGGCGACAACAAGCGGGTTATTGGCTGCGAGAAGCCCTCGACAACAGCTTAAAAGCGTTGTTTTACAGCCATCCGTCCGTCCATACTATACTACCCAATTTGGAAAAAGACGTGCTGGAGGGACGAATTTCACCCTTTACCGCTGCGGAAAAGGTCATGGCGGCCTTTTCACCGACCCAAGACACATTCAACTCCCCTGACAGAAAACTTCAGACCGAAAACCCATGAACGACCACTACCCACACCTTTTTGCTCCGCTTGACTTAGGCTTTACCACCTTAAAAAATCGTGCCCTCATGGGTTCCATGCACACGGGACTGGAAGAGCACAAAGACGATCTCCGGGCGTTGGCTGCGTATTTTGCAACCCGTGCAAAAGGCGGCGTGGGGCTGATGGTAACCGGCGGTATTGCGCCCAACCGACAGGGATGGCTCGCGCCCTTTGGGGCAAAACTCACCACCCACGGTGAAGCCGCCAAACATCGCAACGTCACCGTTGCCGTGCATGATGCTGACGGAAAAATATGCCTGCAAATACTGCATGCAGGACGCTACGGGATGCACCCCTTGTTGGTGGCGCCATCGCCCATTCGATCCCATATTTCACCCTTCCGACCTTGGGAAATGAGCCCCAGACGCATCCGAGCCACCATCGGAGACTTCGCCGACACGGCTGCGCTCGCGCGGGAAGCCGGGTATGATGGCGTAGAAATCATGGGCAGTGAGGGCTACCTGATCAACCAGTTTGTCGCACCCCGTACCAACAAACGCCGCGATGAATGGGGCGGCAGTTTCAACAACCGCATCCGTTTTCCGTTGGAGATCATGCGGGCCGTGCGCGAAAAAGTAGGAAAAGATTTTATCGTGATTTTTCGCATCAGCATGCTTGATTTGGTGGAAGACGGCTCTACCTGGGAAGAAGTAGAACAGCTGGCCCTTGCGCTGGAAGCTGCCGGAGCCACCATGATCAACACCGGCATTGGCTGGCACGAGGCGCGCGTTCCCACGATCGCCACCCTCGTGCCGCGCGGCGCCTTCACCTGGGTCACGCAACGACTCATGGGCAAGGTCAGTATTCCACTCATTACCACCAACCGGATCAATACCCCAGAAAAAGCGGAACAGATTCTGCGAAATGGCCATGCAGACATGATTTCCATGGCGCGGCCATTTCTTGCCGACCCCTATTTTATGAAAAAAGCCCATTCGGGCCATGCCGACGAAATCAATACCTGTATCGCTTGCAACCAAGCATGTCTAGACCATGTATTTAGCGGAAAAAATGCCAGCTGCCTCGTCAATCCAAGTGCCTGCAAAGAAACCGCTCTGCCAAAAGCGGTCATCGGCTCCCTAGAAACCATCGCCGTTGTTGGCGCCGGACCTGCCGGGCTATCGGCCGCAACAACTTTGGCGGCAGCCGGGCACACCGTACATTTATTTGAGGCATCCGGAGCAATTGGCGGCCAATTTAACATGGCAAAGCGTATTCCGGGCAAAGAAGAATTCCATGAAACACTCCGGTACTACCAAAAAATGATCGAAAAAAACGGCGTAATCCTACACCTTAACACCCGAGTAGATGCCGATTTTCTGATAAAAAACAAGTTTTCCTCCGTAGTACTTGCAACCGGTGTTGTCCCACGAGAACCCCAACTTGTGGGTTTACAACACCCCAAAGTACTCACCTATATTGACGTTTTACAACACAACAAACCTGTTGGAAACACCGTGGCCATCATCGGCGCCGGTGGCATTGGCTTTGACGTTGCAACCTTTCTGACCGCACCACCCATCGGAGAATCATTTCTGGAGGAATGGGGGGTAGATACCAACTATCAGCATCGCGGAGGACTCACCCGGCCACACCACACAGCGCCACCCCGAAAAGTATGGTTACTCCAACGTTCAAAGGGGAAACTCGGCG
>JBIPOY010000237.1:0-5466 GCA_044378705.1 Saprospiraceae bacterium | reverse complement strand
AACAACGATAACCGAAGTACGGGCGTCCATTCCTCAAGAAAATTACCCCAAAGATTATTTCAGTTCTCCGGTGTCAGGAGCCATTCACCTGACGGGTACCTGCGGGGAATTGCGTCCCGACCATTTTCATGCAGGCGCCGACATTGATGGTCGGGTTGGCAATCCAATATTGGCTGCTGCCGATGGCTACATTGATCGAATCAAGGTAATGCCAAATGGTTATGGGAATGTGCTTTATTTGAAGCATCCGAATGGCTATACCACGGTGTACGCGCATTTGGATCGTTTTTCGCCTGATATTCAGCGTTATGTAAAGGAATACCAGTACAGCCACGAACGGTTTGAAGTAGAGTTGAGCCCCCCTAATGGCTTGTTTAAGGTGAAAAAGGGGCAGGAAATTGCTAAAATGGGCAACAGCGGGAGCTCAGGAGGATCGCACCTGCACTTTGAAATCCGTAGTCCCTCCGGCAGGTCTATCAATCCGCTTCTTTGCGGTCTTCCCGTGAATGACAATGTTGCGCCTGAATTGCGTGACATGAAAGTGTACTTTTTGACCGATAAGCGCCAAGTTGTGGGCAGCAAGGCATTCCCCTTGTTTAAGGATAAAAAAGGCCACGTTGGTCTTGAGAATGACACCATCAACTTGGGAGGTTGGCGTATAGGCTTTGGGGTAAAAGCATACGATCGAACGACGGGCCATTTCAACGACAATGGTGTCTATTCGGTAGCACTTTGGGCCGATGATCAACTCGCATTTGAATGGAGGGCCGAATCCTTTGATTTTGACGAGTCGCGCTATATGAACGCGCACATAGACTACGCTGCCAAGCAGCGGTATGGGGCTTGGTTCCACCGATGTTTTGTGTTGCCGGGGGATAGATTGAGCAATTATACGCCCACCCCGAGCATGGGTTCCATTGAAATATTCAAAGATAAGCCCGTAAAAATTCGACTTACCATCACGGATGCCCCAGGCAACTCTTATACCCTAATTTTTTGGGTGAAGCGTGATGCCAACGCGATGGAAACCTTCCTTGGCCCGCCTTATCAACTTGATTTGCCTTTTGATGCCGATAGCCGGTTTGACCTCGAAGGGTTTTCCATGCAGCTCTCGAAGGGTACACTCTACGAAAATCTGCCATTTCAATACAGCTCGGCGCTAGAGGAAGATGACAATAATTCCTATTCCCCGATGCACCATTTACACGACAGCCGTACGCCGGTTCATCAGTATTTTGACCTCAGTATTGTACCCAATAAACTGCCTCCGACGCTGCGCTCTAAAGCCGTTGTTGCCTATTGTGGTGATGGCAGGCCCGACAACTGTGGTGGTACTTGGCAGGGGGAAATGCTGAAAACGAGGGTCCGTAATTTTGGTGATTATTGTATTATGGCAGACACGGTAGCGCCAAGCATCACAGCGGTCATATTTGCGGCAGACATGCGCAAAAAAACGTCTATGGCTTTTCGAATCTCAGATAATTTTGCCATCAGCGGCACTGCCAACGGCATGCGATACAGGGGTACCGTGGATGGGAAATGGATCCTATTTGAGTACGACAAAAAGCGGGCGAGACTCACCCATGACTTTGACGAACACATTGCTCCAGGCGAGCATACGTTGAAGCTCAGTGTGGTGGACGACCGCGGAAACGAGCGGATTTTTGAGCGTAAGTTTTTGCGTTAGTGCCGTATGTAGCACCCTGACTAGTGCTTGTTTTTCGAACTATTGGGTACCTGATAGCGGCGAGCGTATGCTTGGGCTTTTGGTATCAGCGACTTTAGTGTTTCACTTCGTTTGGCTGGGTCTGGGTGGGTACTGAGAAACTCTGGGGGGCGGGTGCCGCCGCCGGATTTTGTCATACGATCCCAAAAAGGGGCGGCTTCTGCGGGGTTATAACCAGCCATTGCCATAAGGTAAAGTCCTATTTCGTCGGCTTCAGTCTCGTGCTTTCGGCTGAAGGGCAGTAAGACGCCAAACTGTACCCCTGCTCCTACAGCGGTCATGAGTAGGTTGCGGGTTGCTTCCGGTTTTTGGGACAAAGCCAAGTCCAGTGAAGATAGCCCCAATTGGGTTATTAAGCCTTGGCTCATGCGTTCGTTGCCATGTTGGGCCAGAGCGTGTGCAATTTCGTGCCCCATCACCACGGCGAGAGCATCTTCGTTTTTGGTAACGTTGAGGATCCCCGTAAACACCACAACCTTTCCACCGGGCATACAAAAAGCATTGACGGTTTTGGGATCGTCCACCACATTGAATTCCCAAGCAAAACTTTTCAATTCACTTTGTTTGCCACGGGCTTTGTAGTACACTTCTGTTGCTGCTTTCAGGTCGTTGCCGACCCTTCTGACAAGATCGAGGTCTTTGCCGCCGGACACCGGTTTTTTCTCCTGAAGATAGGTTTTGTACTCCGAGAAGCTCATTTGGTTCATCGTTTGAACGGGGATGAGGTTCAGGGATTTTCGACCCGTGAATAGGTTTTTCGTGCAGGCAAAAAACACGGGCATGAGCACTAGGACCAAGAGCGCTTTTTTTAGCATAACAATGGATTGATGGGGGGTTAAAAAAATGATCACTTGTTGTTAAAACGATGCAATTGGGATATGTCATCTATGACCACTGAAAAAAGGAGAGGTAATGGGCAAAAAACACTGTCTGCTGGGGCTATTTGCATCAATAATCCCAGCAGACAGCCAATGTTTAGGCGTTACGACCGATACAGTTCAGGTCTTCAAAGGCCTCGTGCAGGCGCTTGACGAAGGTTTTCTCGCCTTCGCGGAGCCACACCCGTGGGTCGTAGTATTTCTTGTTGGGCTTATCATCGCCATCCGGATTGCCGATTTGGCTTTGGAGGTAACCGCGTTTAGCGTCGTGGTACGCGCGCACACCGTCCCAGAAAGCCCACTGCATATCGGTATCAATGTTCATTTTTACAGCACCGTATTCGATGGCTTCGCGGATTTCTTCCCGACTAGAACCGGAACCGCCGTGGAACACGAAGTTAACGGGAGTTTTTTCGGCGATGCCGTATTTTTCGCGGATAAACTCCTGAGAATTTTTCAAAATCACCGGTTGCAATTTTACGTTACCGGGTTTGTACACGCCGTGTACATTACCGAAGGCGGCAGCGATGGTAAAATTGGGGCTTATTTTTTTCAATTCTTCATAGGAATAGGCCACCTCATTGGGTTGGGTGTAGAGGCGGGAGGAGTCCACGTCAGTGTTGTCCACGCCATCTTCTTCGCCGCCGGTAACGCCGAGTTCTATTTCGAGCGTCATGCCCATTTTGGCCATACGGGCAAAATAGCGCGCTGAAATCTCGATGTTTTCATGAAGAGGTTCTTCTGACAGGTCGAGCATGTGGCTGGAATAGAGTGGACAGCCATTTTTCTCGAAATATTTTTCACCGGCATCCAGCAAGCCATCAATCCATGGGATAATGTTGCGTGCGCAGTGGTCTGTGTGTAGGATAACGGGTACGCCGTAGGCTTCTGCGATGGCATGCACGTGTTGGGCGCCGGATATTCCGCCTAGGATGGATGCTTTTTGGCCTTCATTGGAGAGGCTTTTTCCGGCAAAAAAAGCGGCACCTCCATGGGAAAACTGGACAATAACCGGGCTGTTCACCGCCGCGGCAGTTTCGATGACCGCGTTGACGGAATTGGTACCGATAACGTTGACGGCGGGAAGGGCGAAATTGTGTTCGTTGGCGTAATTGAGCAAATCGGTGACTTCCTGACCATGCAGGACACCCGGGCGGAAACGAGTCATTGTAAAAAATGGGTTATGAGTGATGAATAAAAAAACCGCTTATAAGCGGGGTCATAACGTGGCAATGAATGGTAAGTACGTGGTATTGGAGCCAAAGGTAAGGGATATTTGACCGTAAAGGCTTGATCGAGTCGGCATTCATTCAATTTTTCCCCATACTTTAGCATTTTATTCGTACTAAAACTATTTTTCATGGCGTATTTATTGGCTTTTTCCGGGAATATGGTGTTGGGCTTTGAGCTCATCACCTGTATCAAGGTACTGGTAACCCTTTTTTCGGCGGTTCTTTTTCTGCAATCAGGAGCGGACAAGGTATTGGACTGGTCGGGCAACCGTTCCTACATCAGCGGCATTTTTGGCAAGACCATTTTTCGTTCTTTTGTGCCGGTGTTGCTGCCTACCATTTCTTTGTTGGAGGTAGCATCCGGATTGTTTTCACTGGCCGGAGCGGGTGTCTTGTTGGCCGATGGTTCGGAGAAATTGGCCGTCACGGGTTTGGTATTTGGGGCTGTATCCATCCTTTTGTTGTTTACCGGCCTGCGCATCGCCAAGGACTATGGAGGCGCCGCGGGTATAACACCCTACTTTCTTTTCTTTATGCTAGCCTTGCTTGTTTTTGCTTTGTAGTAACTACCCACTTCAATGGCAGGCTGTCTGGCTCCAAAAGGTCCGTTTTGGTCTCAGACGCACCCGACAAAGTCGTTGCACGTTCCAAAAAAAACGGCACGAATAAACCATCGTTTGTTCGTGCCGTTTACCGTGGGATATAATATTACAATCGTCTGATTTTGATATTTTTATACCATACGAGGTTACCGTGATCTTGTAAGGCAATTTTTCCTTTGGCGAACAAGCCAAAATCAGGAGCAGGTATTTTGGCAAACTTACTATTGGCGATCAAACCGAGCCACTCCTTGGTGGGGCGGTTGTTCTCAAACATCTGGAGTTCTACCAATTTTCGATTGTTGAGCCAGTGTTCCACTTTACCATTTTTGAAAACAAGTTGAGCGTGGTTCCACTCTCCACCGGCTTTCACGGTTTCGTATTTACAGGCTACCAGATCGTATAAATCGCCTGCACGGTGCTTTGGAAATTTAGAATCGGGGTGACAAGCATTGTCGAGCACCTGCATTTCCGGGCCTGTTTTCCAGACGTAATCATATTTAGCGGGGTCTTCTACGATGTGGTAAATGATACCTGAGTTGCCGCAGGCGCCAATTTTCCAGTCTATGGACAATTCAAAATCACCATACTCTTCAGCCGTGACAATATCGCCGCCATCGGGTGCCTGCCAGCCGCCATCGGGGTTGGCTTTGGCATCGAGGTGGATGGCATTATCGGCGATAATCCAAGATTTTCCGATGGTCGTTTTGCCGTAGTTGTGCCATCCGGTGATGCTTTGGCCGTCAAAAAGCAATTGCCACCCGTCTTTTTTTTCTTTTTCCGTGAGGGTATTGTCCTTTATTGGTGTTGGAGCGGGTGCTGTTCCGATGGTACCATTGGCGTTGGGAGGAATTGCATTCAGGGTGTACCAGCCCTCAGTGGTCCATATTTCGTGGTTAAGCTCAGAAAGGGGAATATTTCGCAGTTGAATATGGACCACATGTTGGGGCTTCAGCCCAGGAATTTCGAGGAATACTTTTTTGCGGTCTGCTGAAACCGTAGCGGATTTAACCGTCATTGCTTCTTCGTCC
>JBIPOY010000235.1:0-5478 GCA_044378705.1 Saprospiraceae bacterium | reverse complement strand
CTACGCACAACTACACATGGGGGACACTACCGGTCTTTCCAAGTTTGACATTGCGGGCGTTGTCTTTATCACCAATGAAGTTTTTTACCGGGTTACTCCTGAACAAATTGATTTTTTGGCCGGTAAAATAGCTGCTCTATTCAAACCGTTGGCTCCGTTGCAACTACCCGGGGGGCGGCACGAGTGCCAGATTGATTGCGACTGGACCGAGGGTACACGGGTTGCTTTTTTTCATTTTTTGAAGGTATTACGCACAAAAATAGCTTCTGGCACGTGTTTGAGTGCAACAATACGGCTCCATCAGTACAAATTTCCCGATCGCACCGGTGTTCCTCCCGTCGATCGGGGGATGCTCATGTGCTACAATACCGGCGATGTAGAGGCGGCTGAGACAAACAATTCCATCTTTGATTCGGAAGCGGTAAAAAAGTATGTATCGGGTGCTGCCCAAAAGTATCCACTACCCTTAGACTTGGCGTTACCCGTCTTTTCTTGGATTTTGGTGTACCGCGCGGATGAGTTGTGGAAGATCATCCCCGGAAAGCACGAATCGTTCCCCCAAGGGGCATTGGCATCGGGGACATTCCTCGAGGGGCATTACCTTCGCCCCGGTGATTGGTTGAGGCGGGAGAGTATTTCAGTAGATTTACTCAAAAAAGCTGCATATTTGGCCGCTTCAACTGATTTGGCGGAGGATGCCACGCTGGCGTTCTTTTCCTTGGAGACAACTACCCCAATCGATTACCCCGCGCCCCTGATTGATGAAGTATGCAAAATAGCCGATACCATCCGCGTAAAAAAATAATGCTGCAGCTCCTGTTCATCGTCGTCTTTTTCGGTGCTGCCTCTTTCTATCCCGTTGATTGTCCTGCTCCCCCCCTTCAGGCCATGGGTACTTGCGTTGGCTCCCAGCCCTTCCATGGGTACACTTTTCTGGCTCCCAACATCATCAACAAAAATGCAGCGTATGCGCCATTTTTTACCCGCTGGGACGATTACTATGAACGCTACTATTTTGACAAAAGCGAAGATATTCAACGGCAGGACAATATCGGCGAATGGGCCGAGCGGTTTTGCGGTAAACCAGAGGGCGAGGATGTGACGTTTGTGGTGTATAAAGCCGACCTGCATGATATCGCCGGGCTACACGATGCCGCCGCCGATCCAACCAAAAAAACACCCCTGCCTTACCGACTTGCCGGCAATACATTCGCGGAGATAATTGCCTACAATGGTTGTACCGAGGTGACGTCGTATTTGATGTTTGCCAAAAAATGCGAACCATTTGTGACTGAAAAAGTCAGTGCCTGGGATATAAACAGCAGACAAAGTCCCGAAATGATCACGCTGATAGACGAAGGGTTGGCACGATTCAACGATACAAAGTCGCATTTTGTCAAATTGCGTTACGCCTACCAGATCATACGATTGGCTCACTATGCCCACCGCTGGCAGTACACCGTGGATTTGTACGACTACCTTATGCCCAAAATTGACCGTAAAAAGCCGAGTATTGTTTATTATTGGACATTGGGTCATTTGGCGGGCGCCTTACAAAAATTGGAAAACTATCCCGAAGCGGCCTACCGTTTCTCGCTTATTTTTCGCCATTGTCCCTCCAAACGGGCGCAGGCATATCGGAGTTTTTTGATTCGAAATGACGATGACTGGGAAAAAACCATGCGCCTCTGTCAAAATGACGCGGAAAAAAGTACCCTGCTGGTGCTACGTGCCGGGGGCGCTAAGGCCTTTCTGATAGACGATATGACGGAGGTGTACGACCTTGATGCCGCTAATCCGCAACTCGATCTTATGCTCGTCAGTGAAGTGCAGGAACTTGAAAAAATATTCCTGCGCACCAGTATGACCGATTTGCAGCGAGGCCGGGCCAGCGGAAGTCTCCAACCCAAAACGGCGGTTCAACAGTTGCTGGATCTTCAGAAATTTGTCCGCCGGGTTATTCGGGAAAAAAAGACCCCCAATCCAAAAATGTGGCGCGGTATTGAAGGGTACCTCGAACTGCTGGCAGGCGATAAATATGCCGCAAAAAACCGCTGGGATAGGCTAGAGGATGATCTCGACAACACCGTGTACGAAAAACGTCTGCTTCGGCAATTGAAAATATGGCGCTGTCTGCTGGATATTATGCTGCTGGACCCTGTTTCGTATGCATCCGACAAACGGGCATTCGAAATCCGCGGCTACGAGGCTTTCCAGTGGAATCCTTCCTTTGAACCCTTTTTGCAACAGTGGCTGGCCGATGGATATGCAAACCACCAACACCCCGGCAAGGCCATTCTCACGGCGTTCTCATCTGCCGATCTCGGGCTGAGCCCACGCTTGGAGGTGTACGATGACCTCCTGATGCTGGCCAACAGCAGCGATCCTATTCTGCTGGAACGCACCATGCAATTGGACACCAATCCGGATCGCGTAATTGCACACCTGCTTGAGTTGAAAGGAGCTTTCTTGCTCAGCCAAGGCCAACCGGAAGCGGCCGTGGCAACCATGCGTAAAATACTGCCCACACAATTGTCGCTGCTGCCCAAATTCAGCCCGTTCCGCGAAAAAGTCGGTGAAAAAATACACCGTATTGTGACAGATACCTTGCTACTCAACCGACTGGAAATTGCGCAAAAAATGATTGACCTGGAATTTAGCGCTAAAACTGCCGCTGCGCTTCATGACCCCGAGGAAGCCCGTTATTGGTACAAAATGGGCATTGGCTACTACAATATGTCCTACTTTGGCTATGAGTGGGAAGTCACAGATGTATTCAGAAGCGGTTACAACCAGGTTCGGTTGTCCCAAGGGCCGGTATTCCCGCTCGCCGGCTCGCCGGAGGGCAATCGGGAAAATACAGATTTAAGTTTGGCGCTTTCATGTTTTGAAAAGGCTCTACGAGCCGCCCAAGATCCTGAGGTGGCTGCTCGTGCTGCTTTTATGGCGGCGCGGTGCCAGCAGAAACAATGGCTGTGTACAGCAGCGTGCCCCTACCGTTCCGGCAGTAAATTCATTCCGATACTGCCCGCCAATTATACGCAATATTACGACTTGCTGTTGTCTAACTACGCAGACACAAAATTTTACGGCGCGGTGGTAAAGGAGTGCAAATGGCTCGCAGCGTATGCCCATTGAGTACACTACAAGTCTCCTGACAACAGTCGAATGCGTAATTCTGCTACCTTCAAATTGTACAACACCATATTGCGCCGCACCAGCACCTGCTCCAGAGAATTTTGGGCGGTCTGAGGCTCTAGTCCGTTGGTGGTTCCCACGCGGAAACGCTCCGTGCTGACCGATAGGTTTTCCCGTGCAGCCCGCACATTTTCATCTTCCATACCCAGAATTTGCTGCTGGACCTGAAGAGCCGACAGTTGGTTTTCTAGTTCTGTTTCGATGATGGTACGCTGGTTTTCCAACCGAAGTTTTGATTGTTCTGCCGCTATTTGTGCTGTTTCAACCTGACGTTTTACGTTTCCGCCGGTGTACAAGGGCACGACGAGGGAAGCGCCTACAGTGATACCCGCCTGGGTGTTGTTGAGGGCAAAACCGGCGCCATTGTCGGAGCGGACGGCGTTCAACTGGCTGATACCCGTGAGTCGCGCTTTGCCTAGTGTACGGGTTTCATCTACGAGAATAGCGGCTATTTCAGCTGACTTTTGAAAAGCGGTCAGGGTTGGGTTTTGTGCCAATACTTTCTCGGTGAGTGCTGTTTTGTTGGGGGAATACGTGTTGTCAAGCGTCTCATCTACTTCAAAGGCTGTTTCAGGTGCGCGCACGAGCAATCTGTTGAGCGAGCGCTTGGCGGAAACCGTGGCGTTTTGCTGAACCAGCAAGTCAGCGCGGCGTTGATTGAGGTCTATGCGGGCCTGCAACGCGTCGGTTTGAGCAGCAAATCCGGCCGCAAGTCGCGCTTCTGCAATCCGCAATCGCTCCTCATTGAGTAAAATTACTTCCGATAGGGCCCTTTCTTGCATTTTTCCGCGCACGATCTCGTAGTATGCCAGCAACACATTGGCAGCCGTGGTTTGCACCATATTTTGCAGGTTCAACTGACCCAGGGTAGCAGTTTCTTCCAACCTACTTTTCATGAGTTGCATCCTATGGCCGTCAAACAGCGTCCAAGAAAGTTGCACGCCAGCATTGGCGCTGTTAAAAAAAGCGCCGGCAGCCACAAATTCGCTGCCATTGGCAAGCTGTTGTTGAAAAGCACTCAACGTAATATTTTCATTGGCAACAAAGTTCACGGTCGGCAGCATACCGGCATTACCTTTGGTATCATTCAACCGGGCAATGTCGGCATCAGCACGGGAAAGACGCATATCGTAGTTAGACTCGAGCGCCATTTTTACCGCATCAGCAGCCGTTAAAACAGGAGATTGCGCGATTAAGGAATGGATATTTGCTGCGCAAACAAAAAAAAGAAGTGCGGAAAAGAAGCAACGATGTTTTTTCATGAAGCAAATATAATCGTAGAAAATAGCTTCGTGTTATCTTCGATGTCATACCATCGAAAATAGCTGCTTTAATGGGTACGCAATCGGCACGTTGTCTGGCCCGAAAAGGCCCACGCTTTTGTCTCAAACGCAGTCTTTTAAATGATACCAAATTTTTAAGGCACGTAATTCCCTGAAAAAAAGATAAATTTGTTTTAAAATACGATATTTGTGTTTTAAAAAAATGCAATTGGTTAGGTGGTCGCGTCTGAGACAAAAGAGTGGTTGTTTTTGCCGGATAGCGCACTACTGCAGTAGATACTTACAAACAAGCAACAGATGGCCAAAGCCCGCACCATTTTTTTCTGCTCCAATTGTGGCGCTTCTTCGCCGAAATGGCTTGGAAAATGCTCCCACTGCAATGAGTGGAATACGTATCAGGAAGAACTTATCCAGAAAGAAACGACAGCGGAAGAAAAAAGGCGCTCTTGGGCGCCCTCCGGCAGGGCAGAAGCCACCAAAGCCATTCGGTTGCAGGAGGTACAGACGGGGCGCACCCAACGCCTCGCAACGCCTGACCAAGAACTCAATCGGGTGCTCGGCGGCGGCATTGTGCCGGGCTCGCTCGTACTGATGGGCGGCCAACCCGGTATTGGAAAAAGTACACTCATGCTCCAAGTAGCCATGCAGCTTCCCGCCAGGGTATTGTACGTTAGCGGCGAGGAGAGCGAAGAACAAATTAAAATGCGCGCCGATCGCGTCAGTAACTTTAAGTCAGACTGCTATATCCTGACGGAGACCAATGTCAGTAAAATACTCCAACAGGCCCACGAGCTCCAGCCCCAACTCATGGTGGTGGATTCCATCCAAACCATGAGTACCCCCCATCTTGACTCTGCACCGGGTGGTATTGCGCAAGTACGGGAGTCTGCCGGCGAGTTGCTGCGCTTTGCCAAAGAAACCAATATTCCGGTCTTTCTCATTGGGCATATCAACAAAGAGGGTGACATTGCCGGCCCGAAACTCCTCGAACACATTG
>JBIPOY010000236.1:0-5478 GCA_044378705.1 Saprospiraceae bacterium | reverse complement strand
TGGCATTGGCTTCAGCGAAGAATACCCTGCCGCCCGTGCCTATCGCGACAGTCGCATCAATCGAATCTACGAAGGAACCAATGAGATCAACAGGCTCTTGATGGTCGATCAGTTGTTTAAAAGAGCCATGAAAGGCGAATTGGATATTGTAGGCCCTGCGTGGGCGGTACAAAAGGAGTTGGCTTCTATGCCCTCTATGGAAAAATTAGAGGGCGAGTATGCTGAGGAAACCAAAGCCTTGGCAGATTTCAAAAAAATTATTTTGATGACGGCCGGGGGTGCTGCAAAAATGCAGATGGATGGCAAACTTAACCTCAAAGAAGAACAGGAGCTGTTGATGAATTGTGCCGATATGATGATTGATCTTTTTGCAGCAGAGTCGATGCTTTTACGCGTGAAAAAACTGGCCGGCAGAGAAAAAAAACACCCTCAGGAAGTCTATGATGCCATGCTCCAGGTGTATTTTCACGATGTTACAGCCAGGATGCAAAAAAATGCTACCGATGCCATCGCATCCTTTGCCTCCGGCGATTTGTTAAAAACTTTCCTGATGGGCCTGAAACGTTTTGTTAAATATCCACCCGTAAATGTAAAAGAGAAGCGCCGTATCGTCGCTGATGTGGTGTTGTTGGCTGGCGAATGGTGTTTTTGATGAAATGAGGTGCCCGCTTGCGTGTGTGTCTCGTGGTTTTAACATACTTTTGCGCGCCTATTCAGGCAATTGCAACAATGGAAGAGAACCAGAACAAATTTACAACGATGATCGGCATGGGGCTGATCTTCTTACTCCTGTATGTGTGGATGCAATATTCAGCACCACCCCCTAAGGATCCACAGCAGCCATCAACGCCACAGCAGGAATCTTCAGCTGTGCAGCCGCAGCAAACACCAACCTCAACCGTGCAGGCTACCCAGCCGGTACCTGTCACACCGGACTCTTTGAGCAGCGCGCTTCAAGTGGCTCAATTCGGTGTTTTTGCGCCGTCGTCTGCCGGTACCGAACAATTTGAGGTGCTTGAGAACGATCTGGTAAAAGTTACTTTTTCGAGCAAAGGCGGCAGAATCAAAGAGGTGTTTCTCAAGAAATTTGAGAAAATCAATACCGATACCGCCGGCTTAGACGTCCATTCCCCCGTGCGATTGCTGGAGGATGAAAAGAATCGCTTCGAATACGAATTGCCTGTAAAGGGCGTCGTCAATGGAAAAATCAATTCGGCCGATCTCTACTTTACGCCCACCAAAAACGGAAACAGCATCAGCTTTCGCGCCGATGCCGGCAACGGCCAGTATTTTGAGCAGACCTATACCCTGAGCCCCGACAACTACAAACTAAACTATACGGTGGGTGGTAACGGGCTTCAAAACGTGCTGTCAAACGGTCCGTTGCGCCTCGTGTGGAACAACTACCTCGATAAGCTCGAACGCAACCAAACCTACGAACGCACCATGTCGTCGGTTTATTTCAAGGTGGACAAAGAGTCTTCGGACTATTGTGATTGCAAAAAAGACGATACCAAAAGCTTGGGTGAAAAACCGGTAAAGTGGTTTTCTCACAGCAACCAGTTTTTTAACACGGCCATCATCGCGCAGGACTTTTCTTTCACCGAATTTACCGGTGAAACCAAGGCCTTTACCGATACGGACACGGACCTTAAACTGCTGAAAACAACGGCATTGGTAACCCTGAACAATGGATCAGCCAACATGACGATCTATGCGGGCCCCAATGAATTTGAGCGATTGAGGGCAGAAGGCAGTTCTTTGCAGGATATTATTCCTTTCGGCGCCAGTATTTTTGGCGCCATCAACCGCTGGGTGATCCATCCTATCTTGGATCTGTTGTCCACTTTTATCAGTGGAAAGGGCCTTGTTATCCTGATGCTGACTCTGTTGGTGAAAATGCTGGTGTTCCCCTTGACCTACCGTATGGTACTCAGTCAGGCAAAAATGGCGGCCCTGAAGCCCCAGTTGGATGCCCTGAAAAAGAAATTCGGCGACGATCAGCAGGCCATGAGCATGGAGACCATGAAACTTTACAGCGAATTTAAGGTAAATCCGCTGGGTGGCTGTTTGCCTATTTTCCTTCAAATGCCAATCTGGTTTTCCCTGTACCGATTTTTCCCCGCTGCCATTGAATTTCGCCAACACAGTTTCCTTTGGGCCACGGACTTGTCGAGTTTTGACAGCATCATGCACTTGCCCTTCCAATTACCATTCGGTGCGGGCAATCACTTGAGCCTGTTTACCATCATTTGGGTGGTCACCACCCTCTGGTACACCTGGTACACGATGAAGCAGATGGATTCTACCGCTGTGCAAAACGATCAGATGAAGGTGATGAAGTACATGCAGTACACCATGCCGGTGTTTTTTATGTTCTTCTTCAATTCTTTTGCATCGGGCCTTACCCTGTACCTGTGTTTTAGCAATATCCTCAACATCGTTCAAACGGTGGTTACCAAGCGTTTTCTTATTGACAAGGACAAGATCATGCTCGAATTGGAAGCCAATCGGAATAAGCCGAAAAAGACAGGGGGTTGGCGCCAAAAATTTGAACAAACAATGAAAGAACAGCAGCGAATTCAGGCCGAAAAACTGAAGGAACAGCAGGGAAAGAAGAAAAAATAAGGTAGCTGGTTCGTTGGTCGCGTCTGAGGTAAAAAAGCAAACATTTTTTTCCGGACAACGTACCACCGCAGTCGTCACCCAATAAGAGAGAAAAACGCTTGATCAATTTACTATCTGACACGGTAACCAGGCCAACGCCTGCCATGCTTCAGGCCATGATGGCTGCTGAAGTAGGGGACGATGTCTTCCGTGAAGATCCCACGGTTAATGCCCTGGAAGATAAGGTGGCGGCTCTTTTTGGCCACGATGCCGCTCTTTTTTGCCCCAGTGGCACGATGACCAATCAAATTGCGATCAAGGTCCACACTCGTCCGCTCGATGAGGTGATCTGCGACGAAATGAGCCATATTTACCAGTATGAAGTGGGCGGTTTTGCTTTTCACTCCGGCGTCTCGGTCAATTTGCTCCACGGAGAAAATGGCCTCGTCACCGCTGCGATGGTGGAGGCCGCTGTAAAACCGGCCTTTGATTGGTTGCCCCGCAGCACGCTGGTGGTCCTTGAAAATACCTGTAACAAAGGCGGTGGGAGCATCTATCCCCTCGAAGTTATACGGGAAATCAGCGCTGTTTGCCAACGCCTAGGCTTGGCGTTGCACCTCGATGGCGCAAGGATTTTCAACGCAATGGCTGAAACAGGTGATTCACCCCTGCAAATAGGGGCCGCGTTTGATAGTATTTCCATTTGCCTCAGCAAGGGTCTCGGTGCTCCGGTGGGTTCAGTACTCGTCGGCAGCAAACCGTTTATCGCAGAGGCAAGACGGGTGCGCAAGGTGATGGGGGGCGGTATGCGACAAGCCGGTTACCTCGCCGCTGCCGGTATTTACGCCCTCGACCACCACATCGAACGCTTGCGCGACGACCATGCCAACGCCCGCCTGTTGGCCGCTGCACTGCATGAGTTTCCTTATGTGACCAATATCCGCCCCGTCCAAACCAATATTGTTATTTTTGACTTGGCACCCTCCATCACGCCGAAACAATACCTTGATTATCTACTTCTTAACGGAGTCAAGGCATCGGCTTTCGGGCCCAACACCATTCGATTGGTTACCCACCTGGATGTAAGCAACGCAATGATACTTCAGGCAATGTCGGTCATGCGCAGTTTTTTAATGGGCTAAATCTGCCGCCATTGCCCCTCTTTTCTGCCCCCATCTGCCTACTTTAAACCCACTGTATTCTCCCTTTTTCACCGTCTGATATCCACTGTAAGCAACCCACCACCGTGTCTAATTTTCTCTCCGAACTCAGCCGCCGCCGAACCTTTGCCATCGTCGCTCACCCGGATGCAGGCAAAACAACCCTGACTGAAAAACTGCTGCTCTTCGGGGGGGCCATCCAAACTGCCGGCGCCGTAAAAAGCAATAAAATTAAGAAAAGTACGGTTTCCGACTTCATGGAAATTGAACGCCAGCGCGGTATCTCCGTCAGTACCTCGGTCATGGGCTTTGAATACAGAAACCTGCAAATCAATATCTTGGATACTCCCGGTCACGAAGATTTCGCAGAAGATACTTACCGTACCCTGACAGCCGTGGACTCCGCCATTGTGGTCGTGGATGTGGCCAATGGTGTCGAAAAACAAACTGAAAAACTCACCAAAGTGTGCCGCATGCGCGATACACCCATTATTTTCTTTGTCAATAAAATGGACCGAGAAGGTCGAGACGCCTTTGACCTACTGGATGAAATCGAACAGAAATTGTCGGTAAAAGTGCGGCCGCTTTCCTGGCCAATCGGGATGGGACAACGCTTCAAAGGGGTGTACAACCTCTACGAAAAAAAACTCGTGCTCTTCCATTCCCATGGCAAACAAGAAGATGAAGAAGGGATCATTGTGCTGGAAGATCTCTCCAGCAAGGAACTGGAAAAACACGTCGGAGAAAGCGCTGCCCGCGAACTCCGCAGCGAAGTGGAAATGGTGGAAACTGTTTACCCCGAATTCAACAAGGAAGACTATCAAACGGGTAAAATATGCCCCATTTTTTTCGGCTCAGCGGTCAATAATTTTGGCGTAAAAGAGATGCTTGATTGCTTTGTTGAAATCGCTCCCACACCTTTGCCCCGTCAGGCAGAGGAACGTGTCGTCCGGCCTGAAGAACAAAAAATGACCGGTTTTGTGTTTAAGATTTTTGCAAATATGGATCCCAAACACCGGGATAGAATTGCGTTTCTCCGTATTTGTTCCGGTAAATTCGAACGAAATACCAATTACCGACATATTCGACTGGGGCGCGACCTGAAATTTCCGGCGCCTACCATGTTTATGGCCTCCAAAAAAACACTGCTGGAAGAAGCGTACCCGGGTGATGTGGTGGGCTTGTATGATTCAGGAAACTTCAAAATCGGCGATACCCTCACGGAAGGTGAAATGCTCCACTTCAAAGGTATTCCTGCGTTCTCCCCCGAACAATTCAGATATGTCGAAAACGCAGACCCACTGAAAACAAAGCAGTTCGTCAAGGGGCTCGACCAATTGATGGACGAAGGGGTTGCGCAAATGTTTACCCGGCGCAGCGATGGCCGACGTATCATCGGTACCGTGGGGCAACTCCAGTTTGAGGTCATACAACACCGACTTGCAAGTGAATACAACGCCAAGTGCCAATATGAACCCGTCCATTTGTTCAAAGCCTGTTGGGTACATGCTGATGACCCCAAAGCCATGGAGGAATTCCTCGATCGAAGAAAACGCGACATCGCAGTGGACAGTGAAGGAGCCCTCGTTTTTCTCGCCGAAACCAATTGGGTGCTGCAAACAGCGCAAGAAAATTTCCCGAAAATACAATTCAGGTTTACCAGCGAATAATCAATCTTCGGTGATAAATCTCCCTTGTATGTAAGAACCGA
>JBIPOY010000234.1:0-5490 GCA_044378705.1 Saprospiraceae bacterium | reverse complement strand
GACGTTGGTATCCAGCAGGATCTGCGTGGGCGCCGTGACGTTGATTGCCGCAAATACTGCTGTACAACCCTGTACATCGGTTACGGTGGGAACATAGCTGCCCGAGTTGAGGTTGGCAATACAGTTGCTTGCTTGGGCGGTATTGCTCCAGGCCACCTGATACCCACCTCCGTTGCCCCCGGAAGGAACGATACAGATGGCACCGTTGGCCTGTCCAAAACAGGAGAGGTTGGTAACCACCGGATTGCCGATAGCAATGGCCGTTTGAGCGCCGCCCACCATCACTGTTTGGGTAGCAGTGCACAAACCTTGGTCTGTAACCGTCACAGTGTAGGTGCCGGAAGAAACAGACGAATGGTCTTGTATGGGTTGTAAAGGCGCAGGCCAAGCATAGGTGTAGCCGCCCCATCCGCCGATGACTGACAAGTCAATGGATCCTGAAAGCTGACCAAAGCACTGCCCCGGCAAGGTGGTATTAGAAAGGGTCAGCGCCGATGGTGCATTGCCGATGGTGACCGCTGTGGGCAAGGTGGCAGTGCAACCGGCAGCATCTGTAACGAGCACATTATAGGTACCCGGAGCGAGGCCGTTCGGGTTTTGGTCGGGTGAAACAGCCGTATTGGCAGGAACCGTTTTCCAGCTGTATGTTTTATTTCCTGATCCGCCGCTAACCGTAATTTCTATTTTACCGGTAGAAGAATTGAAACATTTTACATCATCTTTTTTGACAAAATTAACCACCAATTGTTGTGGCTGGCTGATGGTGTAAGACTGTGAGGTAAACGAACATCCGCGGGAATCCGTGATGGTCACGTTGTAAGATCCAGCCATGAGACCAACAACATTTTGTGGGTCATTGTCAGGATTTTCGGCCATGTCGTTGCTCCAATCGTAGGTATAAGGAGGCGTACCGTTCTGTGGGGTGATGGAAATAGCCCCATTGGAGCCACCAAAGCAACTAACGGTGGAGATGACAACATTGTTTGTCGGAATGGCAATGGGCTGTGGTTGAGGGACATTCACGGCCGCTGATGCAAAAGCACAAAGGTTGGCATCGGTGATGGTGACCACATAATTGCCCGTTTTTAGGCTGGCGACATCTTGGGTGGTGGCGGTGAACATGGTTGGACCGTTCCAAAGATAGGTATAAGGGGCCGTTCCGCCAGAGGGACTGATATCAATGGATCCGTTGGCATCGCCGAAGCAGGTTACCCCGACTGCAGTTTGCGTCATGGAGATCGCGGTTGGGGCAGTAATGGATGCCGTGGCAGTTGCGGTGTTGCCACCGGAATAGGTCACGGTAACGGTATAGGTACCTGCTGCCACACTGGCGAGGTTTTGTGTTGTCATACCATTGGACCAGCTGAAACTGGTGGCCGTCCCATTGGGGTTGGTCGCAATAGCGCCTGTGGTACCGTTGAAGCAGAGCGCGTTGGTGGGTGTAAGGGTTGGCCCGGTGGATATGATGCTGATTTGTCCATTTTCAAATTTATAGGCAACACCGCCCACATCTTTTTTGAACACGGAGAACGGTACCACAGAAGGGCAAGGAGCCGTTCCAAAAGCAATGGGAACGATACTGCCGGATGCGCCGATGGCATTGAAGCAAACGGAGAAGATGGTCGTATTGTCGGCAACAGTTGCGCCGGCAGCATTGGTCCATTTGAATTTGATGGTACCAACATTTGAGGCAACAGTATGCGTCAATTGCGCAAGCGTGAGGTTGAGTGCCGTTACCGGAATGGTGATGGGGCCGACAAACGTCAGTTTCGTGGCATCGTACGTCATTTGAAATTCCGACTCCGTGATGGACGTGAAGTTTTTCACCTTCACATCAACGCACGTCTGTGCACCGGGTGACACCACGTCTTGATCTGCCGTAAACGTTACGGGATTGCCTTGGGGCGGGTTTGGCATGATGAATACCGTGTCAGAAATTCCGGAGGCGCCATTGGCACCCCCCAAGGTCCATACATTGGTTGAGTTGGCGTTGTACACTTCGGCGAAGTTGGTGGTAGGGCCATCCGGGAATCCAAATCCATCCAGCGTAATAATGGTATTCGTGCCGGGAGCTCCGATGGTATTAAAGCACACATCATAAATTCTGGTACCATCGGCAATGGTTACACCGGTAAGGTTGGGGTCTTCCCAACTCAGCAAAAGGGTATTGGCTTTGGGTCTATTAAAGGTTGGATTGCCCGGTAGGTTTTCGCGAAAACAATCGTATATAAGTTTGGTACTATCCCAGTGCATGGCGTACTGCAGCAAAATCAGGTTGTCGAAGTCATTGACCGTGATGGGCATACAAACACGCTGGTCTTTCTGGGCATACACCGTATTGGCAATTACTTTAAAACCCACCAAGGGTGGCGGCGGGGGATTCCCCGAACCAGCCGAAAATGAAGCGCCACTTCCACCGCCATTTTGAAAAATAGCGTTGGTATAAATATTATTTCCAAGACTGTTTACCACCTCAATAGGCGTGAATGGTACGGTGGTAGACAGGTTTACAGTACCGGTACCGCTGCTCATCACCGTAAAGAAAAGCGTCAACATCCGGGCATTCGACCCAACGATCGTGTAACCATCCGGGTAATCGAGCAAGCTAGGAAACCAAGCCAACTTAATGATACCGGCAGTGGGATGGGATACCAACGTAGTATCGGCGTAGCCCGGTAAAATAGGCATATCGATTGAGTCAAAACGCAGCACCGTACTGTTATACACAATCGGAAGCAGCACAGACGACACCTTGGTAAAATTGGTGACGTTCAAATTGATCTTGACCTTACTGCCGACGGGATAAGGAGGCTGACCGGGAAACGGTACCACCGTAAAGTTGGTACTCATATTCTGACCACAAACCTGTGATGCCATCATTAGCAGAACTGCGCAGAGAAATGTAGTAATCGGTTTCATCTTAGACCGTTCGGTTGAGAGATTTTGAGAGAGATTCTTTATTAATTGCATATAATAGGCCTGACAGACATTTTCGACCCAGCACGAACAAGAAGGAAATAAGCGCCTTTTGCTGGAAAATACGCTTTTTCAAGATTGATCTGGTGTTTACCTGCGGATAGATGCTGTACCGGTTGTTGGAATACAACCCGCCGGGTAGCATCCGTAACCGTAATCTGCACATCTTCCGTTTGTTCCAGGGAAAATTCGACCTTGGTATTGTCTGTAAAAGGATTGGGGGAAACCGCCAGTTGCATGGCGGCATCATCGGTGGGTTCGTGGGAAGCAACCGAATAGCCTACTGCAATAAAACCGTGCGTGAGCGAACATTCATGTTCGTCAAAATCATCCAGCGCACCATTGGGGCTCACCACTTTCACCACCTCAAAATCGGTGGTCGGAAAGGAATAATTAATTTCCGTAAATCTAATGAACGTGCTGCTGGTATCAGCACCAATGACATTAAACCGGATCCTAAAAATGGTGGAACTATCCGCAACAGAAACACCGGGAAAGCTATTGGGGCCTTCCCAAACCACACGAATGAAGCCGCTATCGACCGCATTCTGAACATTGAAGTCCAAGAGATCAAGTCCCGGGAGTACTCCAAAATTATCAATGGTAAGGTATTTCAACACCGCCGGATTCCAGCGAATGACGTATTGCATAGAAGCAATACTATCGAAATTTGTGACTTTAACAGTCATGTTCTTGTTACTCCCAGGAGCTGCATCATTCACGAAAGGCATGTGAAAGCCAATCTGTGCCGATAACGCAACAGAGCAAGAGAGCCACAGAACCGCGAGCGCGATACGTAAGCGAAAAATCATGGAAACAATTGGTTATGCCTAGCGCATGAGAAATACCTGCGATCAGCGAATTAAGCCCTTAGACAGGATTAGAAAAATATAGGACTATCGGGAGATGCCGTTTTACAACAGAGGATTAAAAGAGATAATATATGTAATTCAAAAAGCAGGCCAAAAATGAAATACCAACCAAAAAATATTTTTTTATGCGTATTTTTTTGAAAAAAAAAGTGGGTAATGCCCCATGCATTACCCACTTAATGATATTTATTGTATGATAATCAACACCTTATTCAATCACAATCATTTTTTTGGTCGCACTGAATTCGGTTGAGTTTAATTGATAGAAAAGAACACCCGCTTCTAGCTCAGCGCGTTGTAACACCACCGTATTATACCCTTTTGTAAAAGATCCTTGGATGGTTTTCAACACACGGCCTTCCACATTGGTGATCGTCAAGCTCGCGGGTGCCGCTTCCGGAAGGTTGAATGAAATACTGGTAACACCACTTACGGGATTCGGTGTATTCTGCAGCAATTCAAACCCGGTGCCGGCAATAAACGAGCCATTCGATCCATTGAAACGCATGGCTACATCCCAACGGGCTACCGTTTCGCTGTTACCAATCGTTTTATAAGCCTCTGCCTTGGTGATACGGTTGGAAATAGCGAGCATCTCACTCAGTTTACCCGCTTTGTCGGCGCGGAAACGCAGGGTAAATGCTGCTGCATCCAAAGAAACCGTGACTGCATCAGCAAACAAACCAAAGTTGCCGGCAGATACCTTGTCGTTGGCCACCACTTCAAGTACCGACAAACCATTCAAATTAAGCGTAAACTGGTAGGCCGCAACCGTTTGGGCAGATTTGAACGTCACCTCTACTTCTTCTCCCCGCTTTAGGTCGCGGTCTTCCACATCAAACAAAAGGGTGCCCGCGGTGCGATCGTCCGACATTGCCGTTGCGTTGGGTGCAGCAGAGTTGTTGACATCACCCATTTTCATTGCGGTAAAATCTGAAGTGAAATTGCTTGACTGCATGTTTTGTACAGACTTGCTTTCAGGGAAAATATGCTCGAATGGATTGGCAGGATTGGGGAACACGTAATCGCGGTCCACAAAACGCCAAGAATCACAGTTGGGCAACGTTTGGTACACACCCAAGATCAACTTTCTGAATTCAACGATGTCAAATGTTGTGATAGAATTTGACTTATTGGCATCGGCAGCAATCATCTTATAGGGACTTCCCAAGGGCTCAATTCCAAGAATATGCTTCGAAATCAATACCAAATCATACGTCGTAAGGCCATTGAGTGGATTGTCAAGTTTCTTCGGTGTAACAACATAATCGGAGCCCAAAGGCAACGCGTTGATGAACCAGAAACTTCCAACATTGTCAGACATATCCAAGGTTGCAACCTGGGGCATACCATTGGGCACCACGGCCTCCAAGAGTACCTGAACATCACTGACACCTTCCTGCATTTCAGTTTTCAACGTACCCGACACCACCGGAGCAGGAGCGTTGCCGCAAGATCCGGTATTATCCTGCACGATCACCACCGTTTCACAGTAGTCTGCATTCCCGGCAACATCTATTGCCCAAAGTTCGACCAATTGCGCGCCAATTTCGTCACACATAAACGTAACATTGGTAATTGGGTTGCCGCTGCCGTCAACCGGGAAGCCGGCGCCTGTACCGCTTTTGCGGATGGCATAGTG
>JBIPOY010000233.1:0-5520 GCA_044378705.1 Saprospiraceae bacterium | reverse complement strand
CGATTTTGCTGCCGGAAATAGCCGTTTTTGCAATATTTTGCATGCTGATACGGCCGGTACGAAGTCGAGTTTGGCCTACTTATACTGGCGTGAAACGGGTGATCTTTCTGTTTGGGCAGGTATCGCCCAAGATGCCATTGTTATGAATCTTGACGATATGGCCTGTGCGGGCTGTACCGACAATTTCATGCTGAGCAGTACGATTGGCAGAAATAAAACGCTGATCCCAGGGTCGGTCATCGCAGCGATCATCCGCGGCACCTCAGATTTTGCAGACAACATGCGTCAACATGGAATAAACATCGAGTTAGCCGGTGGCGAAACTGCTGACGTGGGTGATATCGTCCGTACCATTGACGTGGGGTACACTGCTTTCGCGCGGTTAAAAAGGAACGAAGTGATCGTACCCAATATTTGCCCGGGTGATGTGGTGGTTGGATTGTCTTCCTACGGCCAAAGTACTTACGAAAATGAATACAATGGTGGAATGGGCAGCAACGGTTTGACGGCGGCCCGTCATGACGTGTTGTCTCGTGTATATGCCGATAAATATCCTGAAAGTTTTGATCCGAACCTGCCTGCCGACGTCGTTTACTCCGGCAATCAGTTGCTCACCAATCGTTTTGAATTAAATGACAGTCAATCCATTACGGTAGGAAAACTGCTCCTGTCGCCAACCAGAACGTACCTTCCTGTACTCCAGGAATTAATCAGGGATCACCGAAAAAAAATTCACGCACTCATCCATGTCACGGGAGGAGGGCAAACCAAAGTACTTAAGTTTTTTAAGAATGCACTGGTTCTCAAAGACAACCTTTTTCCGGTACCACCGTTGTTTGACTTGATCCAAAAGAGTAGTGACACCACTTGGCGCGAAATGTATCAGGTATTCAATATGGGGCATCGAATGGAAATATACTTACCTTCACGCTACGCTGACACAGTCATGAAGGTGGCTGATAGTTTTGGTATAGAAGCCAGAATTATTGGTAAGGTGATACCTGCGAAAGGAGAAAAAGTGATGGTAAAAAGTCCTTACGGTGAATTCGAGTATCAATAATAAAAAGGCACTTCTGTAATACATAACTTGTTTTAGCTGTTACCATGCGAAAATTACTAATTCTTGCACTTTATTTCCCTTTTTTGGTGGCCTGTAACACCAACGCTTCCGCAGATAAAACATTGGAACTTCAGCAAAAACTTATTGCTTTGGACAAGGAGATGGGGGGAGCCAATGTAACCAACAGCGCAAAGGCTTATGAATTCATCAAGGTCTCTGAAAGCTTGGCAGCGGAGGTGGAGAAAACAAATCCGGATCAATATGTTGACCTGCTTTTAAAAGCTGCAGGCCTGGCCAAAACCATTGATAATCCTCAAAAATCCATCGAGTTATACCAAAAAGTAGTCGTTGGATTACCACAGCATAAAAAAGCACCAACTGCGCTTTTTATGATTGGTTTTGTTTACGAGAATGACCTGAATAACTTGGAAAAAGCCAAGCAGACCTACGAACAATTCCTTCAGCAATATCCCAATGACCCGGATTTTGCGGATGATGCTAAAACATCTCTCACCATGTTGGGAAAAACACCGGAAGAAATCATCCGGGAATTTGAGCAAAAGCAACAAGAAGAATAACGTGTTTCCCCAGTTTTTCTTTGATTATGCCCGGGACCTCGGGACAAATGGTCGCTTGCGTATTGCACCGACCCCTTCCGGCTTTTTGCATCTTGGCAATGCCGTTAATTTTACCCTAATTTGGCTTGTTGCTCGGCTGAACGGCGCCAAGATCTTACTTCGGATCGACGACGTAGATACACAACGCAAGCGCCCTGAATATCTATTGGATATTTTTGAAAGCCTCTCTTGGCTTGGACTAGATTGGGATGAGGGCCCCGGGTTACTAGACACGGTTGATCCGGTCAAAGAATTTGAAGCCCAGTGGTCTCAGCACCACAGATTACCAGTGTATGCTGGTTATTTAGAAAAACTCAGGGAACAAAGATGCCTTTTTGCCTGCCAAAAATCGAGGACTGAGCGCTCTTTATTGGGAGAAACCAATCGTTTAGTATTTCGAAAACAACCATTTTCACTAGACGATCCTCAGGTCGCCTGGCGTATTTTTTCAGAAGAACATTTGGAATTGGGAGATTTTGTGGTGCGCCGTCGTGATGGGCTTCCATCGTATCAATTGGCCAGTTTTGCAGACGATGTTTATTTTAGGATCACCCACATTGTTCGAGGGGATGACTTGGTTTCGTCAACGGCGGCACAAATTTTTATCGCGACGTGTTTGAATCAGGTTTCATTTCTACATATTAAGTTTCTGCACCACCCCTTGCTCTTTGATACCAATGGGAACAAGCTATCAAAATCTGCGGGCTCAAGTGCGCTGAGGGCCCTCCGAACAGGAGGGTTGACTGCGTCAATGGTCATGGCAAGTGTATCAAAAATGCTTGATTTGGCTCCGGTTGAGACATCGGCAGCCCTGCTAGAGGAGGCCAAAGAAAGGTTGTTAAATACGGCGCCAAATGCGCAGTAATGCCTTCTCTTCCTGTTCCCAGTTCCAATAATTGCGGGCAATCAAACAATTTTGATGTAATTTTTCGTACTTGGATGGTTCGTTCAACAGGGCAAGAATGGCATTGGCTACAGACGCAGGGGTCAATTCTGTGATCAAACAGGCAACTTCATGTTCTTGGTTAAGGGCCTTATATTCCGGAAAATTCATGGTTAGGATGGGCACCCCTGCCTGCACGAAATCAAAAAATTTATTCGCCAGAGAATAATAATAAGAGAGTCCTTTGTTTTCGAGGAGGTTAATACCCAACCAAGCTTCTGCCGTAACACTTTTAAGTTGATGCGGTTCCACAAATCCTTTAAAACACACCTTTTCCCCAAGATTCAGCGATTTTGCCAATGATTGCAGTTTGTTTGAAAGGTCGCCCTCGCCAACCAATACCAATGTGATACCCTCTATGTATTGCATGGCCTCAATGGCTACCTCAAGCCCCCTGCCTTCATTGAAGGCGCCTTGGTACAGCAATATCTTTTGGGGAGTGGGACTGGTTGTGAAAGGTGTTGTTGTGGCTGTATTGCGTACAACATCAAAATGCAAGCCATACTTTTGTTCAAAAATGTCGGCTAAACCTTGTCCCACCGTATAGGCATGCTTGTAATAAGGCAAAATAATCCGAGCGATCATTTCCCAAAATTGCTGAACAAAAGGACGGTTGACAACTTCTGGCACTTCTGAAAAATATTCGTGGGCGTCAAAAACACGCTTTTTTCTTCGTAGGATAGAAACCATAAAACCGGCAGGCAAGGTGTCTACATCAACGGAGCAAATAACATCATACTTTTGATGAAAAAGCATGAAAAAGAACAATCTAAGGTTGTATTCGGCATAGAAAAAAAAGCCTTTTTGAAACAAACAAGAAAGTCTTTTTTGGCTAAAAACATGGTTTTTCAAAGGAATAGAGTGGGGGAGCACTCGTCCGACAAGTAATACGTCAAAGTGGTTGGATGCCAGTGAGTGGCAGATTCTCTGCATCCGCTGGTCATAACTCAGGTCATTTGTAACCGTAAAGATGATTCTCATCGTCAAAATTCCGAAAGGGCTGCGTACACCAGGTCAACCGGAAGCCCCATGACGTTTTGGAAAGTACCCTCTATGCGGGTAATTTTACAATGGCCAATCCAATCCTGTGCGCCATAAGATCCTGCTTTGTCGAAGGGGTTGGAGGTACGCACATAGTAGTCAATTTCCGCGTCAGATAAAATGGAGAACCATACTTTGGTGTGTCCGGCAAAAACCACTTCTTTGTCTTTACCCAACAGACAAACACCGGTTACCACGGTATGTTGTTTTCCGGAGAGTGCTCGGATCATGTTAAATGCTTCGCTGTAGTCAGCGGGCTTATTAAATATTTGTTCATCTAGGATTACGACGGAGTCTGCCGCAAGAATAATCTCCTGATCCTGGATGAGATGCGCGGCAGCTTGTGCTTTTTTTTGGGCCAGCCAAGGGGCAACGTCTTCACAGGGCATCTCTGTCGAAAAAGATTCGTCCACGTCAAACGTTTCTACGGTAAATTCAAAGCCGGCTTCACGCAAGAGTTGGCTGCGTCGCGGGCTTTTGGAGGCCAAAATAAGCGGACGATGTAAGGTCATCATGGTTCTTAAAGCAGTTTATGGGCGGTGGCGATAAAATGGGGTAGGGTATTATGGGTGCTCTCCCCAACGGTAGCTGTTTAATTCAAACCCGGCCAAGTCTAGTATCCTATCCACAACAGTGCTTGCAACTTCCTCTATATCAATTGGTTGAGAATAAAAAGAGGGACAAGCCGGGGCAATGATTCCGCCACTTTCAGTAACGGTTTTCATATTATTGATGTGGATGAGACTCAGGGGCGTATCTCGGGTAACCAATATCAGACGCCGCCGTTCTTTCAATACAACGTCGGCAGCACGGCTGATGAGGTCGTTGCTGACGCCGGTTGCGATACGGGCCAGCATCCCCATGGAACAGGGGCATACAATCATGGTTTCATATTTCGCGGAACCCGATGCAAAAGGTGCATAAAAATCATTTTTTTCATAGAACTGGAAGGGATATTGTTGAAAATTGGGCTCCCCGAGCTCTAGTGCCCAATTCAATCGTGCATTGTCAGACATGACAACGCCGACCGCCGCGATTTGACTTTGTAAGTTTACCAGCCTATCCAGTAGTACTTTGGCATAGAGCGCTCCGGAAGAGCCTGAAATTGCAACAACAACTTTTTTCATCAACAGAAAACCCTGTTTGGGTAGGAATGTTCGCCTTCGCCTAATAACTTTTTTGGTCATAAAGTAGGTGGTTGCGTAGAAGACAAAAAATAAACCTTTTGCGGGCAGACCGTGTGCCCCCTCATTTAATGCACCGATCACTCTACTGTTATTTCATCCACAAAAATCCAGCATTTTTGCCCTTTTCCGGGGTGCCAGCTTGGGTTTTTTAGGGGGCTTTCAATGTGCACTTTCAGAAATCGGGCAGTGGTATTTTGCTTAAAAATACACCCCAATAGGTGCACCCGTTGTTCGCCCATTGACGTATTGGGTGAGAAAAACTCTTTTGCTTGAGGTTTGTATGTTTTTCCGTCTATTGACGTTTGAACGCTGATGGCGGTTGGTCGAAAAATCCAGGGACTGTTGTTTTCCAAACAATGTACGTACACTTTTCCAATATCTCTCATTTGGCCTAGGTCTAGTGTTGCATCAAGGTGATCTCCTTCCAATCCAAGCCATGAATCTGCTCCTTGAGCATCCGATATTTGCCCGTCAATCAGGGACGCTGCTCCTTTGGCGGGGTATTTGGGCGAAGGCGGCCTGTCCATTGTCGCGCCAGCAATGGTGAATTTTTTCTTTACAAAAACAGCTTCTGCCAACGGTGAATCTTGCCAACCTTGTTTACCGGCAAAGGCCCGGAGGTGGGATGTTTGGGTCAAGATGATTTTTTGTTGGTATAAAGTGGATTGATTG
>JBIPOY010000231.1:0-5527 GCA_044378705.1 Saprospiraceae bacterium | reverse complement strand
CGTCTTTGTCGAGGATACCATCTTTATCGGCATCGAGCACGGGTGGGCAACCATTGTTGGATGCAACCCCTGCTTCATTGGGGCATTTATCGTCTTTGTCGAGGATACCATCTTTATCGGCATCGAGCACGGGTGGGCACCCATTGTTGGATGCAACCCCTGCCTCATTGGGGCATTTGTCGTCCTTGTCGAGGATACCATCGCCGTCTGTGTCGCGAACAGGACAACCATTGTTGGCGGCTGTTCCGGCTTCATTGGGGCATTTGTCGTCTTTGTCGAGGATACCATCTTTGTCGGCATCGAGCACGGGTGGGCAACCATTGTTGGATGCAACCCCGGCCTCATTGGGGCATTTGTCGTCCTTGTCGAGGATGCCATCTTTGTCGGCATCGAGTACGGGTGGGCACCCATTGTTGGATGCAACCCCTGCTTCATTGGGGCATTTGTCGTCCTTGTCGGCAACCCCATCACCATCGGCGTCCGGGCAACCTTTGAGTTTACCGGCAGCATCGGGGCAAAGATCAACATCGTCCATCAAGCCATCACCATCAGTATCAACGGCGGGGGGGCAACCTTTCCTGTCCAGAGCACCCGGGACCGTAGGGCATTTGTCATCTTTGTTCGGGATACCATCAAAATCAGTATCCGGACAACCTTTGATGGTTCCTGCTTCTGTCGGGCAGTCATCGTTGGCATCGGCCAGTCCGTCCTTGTCGTAGTCCGGGCAACCCTTGGTTTCTACAGCCCCCGCATCATCCGGGCAAAGGTCTGCCACATCAGCCACGCCATCGCTATCACGGTCGGGGCAACCGAGGGTGGCAGCGGGGCCGGCCTCATTGGGGCATTTGTCGAGTTTGTTGATGACGCCATCCTTGTCGTCGTCAATAGAGACAAGTACAGGTTTGACGGGTGGTTTAACGGGTTGTTTTTCAGCAATATGGAAAAGATAGACACAACCAAGTCCGAATTGTAAGTTATCGCGATCAGCGACGATGGATTTTCTGTATTCAGCTTGGAGGCTGAGGTAGGTATTTTTGGAAACAAGGAAATGCACGCCACCGCCCAAGGGGAATTGCAGATGACCATTGTCAAAGTCTTCCAACACATACCCTGCACCTGCAAAAGCGAAGGGTACTATTTTACTGTCAGCAGCCATATTTTCAAAGCGTAGCATGAAATCTGCGCTGGTGATGACGGTATTGACGTTGTTGTCGGCCAGTTTAGCAAGACCTAGCTTTACAGGTATTCCCAAATTGATATTTGGCGCAACATTGCGGAAGTAGCCGAACTCAAACTGCTGTCCCACATGTACTTTACTGTTGAACAACAGTCCGTAATCAATGGCATTTAATTTTGCATGGAAAGCGTTGGGGTTGGTTTGGTTTTGGGAATAAACGTGTGTTAAAAGTAGGCAAAAAGCCAATGGAAGGAGTAAACTGAGTTTTCGCATTTCGTTTCTGTATGATATGTTCGGTACTAAGATCAAAACAAGTGCCAATAACGTAAAAGTAAGGGATTATTTTTTTTCATCGGGTTAATAGGCAGGCTGTCTGGCAAAAAAAAGCCCCTTTTTTGCTTCAGAACCGACTACCTAAGTTTGATTGTTTGGGGGGCACTGCGTCCAAAACAAACTATAATTGTTATATTTTCAATCGAGAGGATTGTGTTTACAAGGAAAATCTTTTTCAATTAACAACTTCAAAGAGAGGCCAATGTGCGTCAAAGGTAAGGTTTCGTAGAGTCCGATCTCGTCTGTTTGCATCCAATTGTTTGCCTGGTGGGCAGGAATTTCCACCGTGATGGTTTCGTTGAAAAAAAACACAGAAAAAACATTAAGGTTATTTGTTATAAGTAGTTTGAACGTCAAAGAACCCTGTGGCAAATGGAGGGTTTCTGCAACAAAGCCCTTTGCTGGGAGTATCTCAAGATCAGTTTTACTGAGCCGGAGTCGGATAGACTGATGGTCAATGCGCAGTTTCATGCTTGAATGATACGTTCAGGGCCGCAATATAAGTTAAATCCGTCTTGTCTCACAAACCCACAGACGGTTATTCCATAGGCATCGGCCATTTCCAATGCTGCACTGGATGGCGCACCGATGGAACACAGTATCTGAATGCCGCCTGAAACGGCTTTTTGTACGAGTTCATGTCCCAGTCGACCACTAAAAACAGCGATACTGTCATGGAGGGGCAGTTTTTTGTCTCTGAACATAGCACCGAGTAGTTTGTCGAGTGCATTGTGTCGGCCAACATCCTCACATCGTATCCGGAGGGTGCCGAATGCATCGGTGAGTGCTACTGCGTGGGCGCCTCCGGTAGCACTGAAAAGACCTTGCCCATTGCGTAGCACCTTGGGTAAGGTGACAATACAATCACTGCTAACGTTCAAGGAATGAGGTATAACTTGGGCCGGTGCGTCGGTATTGTCTCTCCTACCACACCATCCACAAGCGGAACTGATGGGAAATCGCCGTTGTTTTTCTTCCGGGTTAAATGAAACGGTTGGTGACAATTCAGCCAAGACAATATCTGAGTTGCCCCGGTATCGAATCTGATGTAAATCCGAAGGACTAAAGATGATACCTTCTGCCAGCAGCCACCCGGCCACAAGATTGAAATCATCGCCGGGGGTGCGCAGCGTAGTGGCCAAAGGAACCCGGTGTCGTTTTCCGAGGGCGGTGTAGCCAATCTGAATCTCCAAGGGCGCCTCAACGATGATACAGTCATCAACAGCGTTTGGCTCCTGCGATGGTTTGATGCGGACAATGGGGCGAATGACGGTATCGGACATAGACATAATGGTGTCTGATCACAGACAACAAGCGGAATTGAGAAAGAGATAGACTTGGATAAAGTCTTGCATATTGTGGTAAATTTGTAACTACTTAGGTGGTCGTGTTTGCGGCAAAAAAGCTATTTTTTTTGTCTAAATGGCGACTTTTTCAGTAGGGTTACCGTTAAATACTTGATTGAAGGATTAAACAGTAGATTTGCACTACATAATTTTGCCTCGATGCAACCCACTAATACAGACACAACCGGTGTAGCCACCATTGCATTCCATTCCCAGCCTCAGCCGTCGTTTAACAAAAACTTCGACTTGCTCATTCGACAGTTGCACCAGTACAAAGCGGCCGGATATGAGACCTATATTTGCTCCGACAATCCGAAACAGTTTGACCGTTTGGCGGCTATTTTTCGAGAATTGAATGCAAAAGTGGAGTTTTTACCTGTAAATACCGCCATTCATGAAGGTTTTGTTGACGATGACCTAAAAATAGCAGTACTAACCGATCACCAAATTTTTCAACGTTATCACCAATACAGGGTCCGGCAGGGTTTTTCCAAGGAACAATCACTCAATACCCGATTGCTTCGTGAGCTTGTTCCCGGTGATTTTGTGACCCACATCGACCATGGTATTGGAAAATTTGCGGGTTTACAAAAAATTGAAATGGGTGGTCAGATGCAGGAGGCGGTTCGTTTGATCTATAAAAACAACGACATTCTTTACGTCAGTATTCATTCCCTTCACAAGATAGCAAAATTCGTCGGACAGGAGGGAACGCCGCCGATGCTCTCAAAAATCGGGTCGGATGCTTGGAAGCAGTTGAAAAACCGTACCAAAAAGAAGATCAAAGACATCGCCGCTGAGCTCATCAAACTTTACGCAGGGCGCCGCGCGGCCAAAGGCCACGCTTTTCCGCCCGATGGTTACCTGCAAAACGAGTTAGAGGCAAGTTTCATCTATGAAGATACCCCCGATCAAATAAAATCTACCAACGATGTTAAAGCCGACATGGAAAAAGAATACCCCATGGATCGGCTTATTTGCGGAGATGTGGGTTTTGGAAAAACAGAAGTCGCCATCCGTGCAGCCTTTAAGGCCGTATGTGATGGAAAACAAGTCGCTATTTTGGTGCCCACCACCATCCTGGCCCTTCAACATGCCAAAACGATCTCCGAACGATTGGCGGAATTCCCTGTGACCGTTGATTATCTCAACCGATTTCGTACCGCCCGTGAAAGAAAAGGGGTGCTGGAAAATCTGAAAAACGGTAAAATAGACATCGTCATCGGAACCCAGGCCCTCCTGAGCAAAGAAGTAGTTTTTCACGACTTGGGGCTGCTGATTGTGGACGAAGAACAAAAATTCGGCGTTGCCAGCAAAGAAAAATTGCGCTCCATTAAAGTCAATGTGGATACGCTGACCTTGACCGCTACGCCCATCCCGCGTACCCTGCAATTCTCCTTGATGGCTGCCCGCGATTTATCGGTCATTCGAACCCCACCACCCAATCGGCAACCCATACACACCGAAATAAGGGTCTTCGACGAAGAACTTATCCGGGAAACCATCATGACGGAAATAAACCGCAGCGGGCAAGTTTTTTTTGTACACAACCGGGTGCTCGACTTGCCGGGGATCGTGGAAACGTTGCGAAAACTTTGTCCGGGCGTAGATGTGGCCATGGCCCACGGACAAATGGATGCTGAACACCTCGAACAGGTATTGGTGGATTTTATTGACAAGAAATTTGACGTGTTGGTGTGTACCAATATCATTGAAACCGGACTTGATATACCCAATGCCAACACCATCATTATCAACCGTGCCGATATGTTTGGCCTCAGTGACCTGCACCAATTGCGCGGTAGGGTAGGGCGCTCCAACCAAAAGGCCTATTGTTATCTCTTCGCACCGCCCATGTCGGTACTCACCCAAGAAGCCCGAAAAAGACTAAAAACCATCGAAGAGTTCAGTGAATTGGGGTCGGGTTTTGCAGTAGCCATGCGCGACCTAGATATTCGCGGAGCTGGAAACCTGCTCGGTGGCGAACAGTCCGGATTTATTGCCGATATCGGATTTGAAACGTATCAGAAAATTTTGGACGAGGCCATTCAGGAATTGAAAGAGACCGATTTTAAGGATGTTTTCAAAGAGGAAATTGCGCAGCGTGGATCCTACGTACGCGACGTTACCATTGAAACCGATGTTGAAATGCTCATCCCGGATGAATACGTAAGCAATACGCAGGAACGACTGAGCCTGTACACCGAATTGAATACCATCGAAAATGAAGAAGGTATTGATGCTTATGCCAAGCGATTAGAAGATCGTTTTGGGAAAATCCCCAAACAGGTAAATGCTCTTTTTGATGGTCTGCGTCTGCAGTGGTTTTGTAAAAGAATTGGCTTTGAAAGGCTTATTCTCAAGGGCGGCAAACTTAGATGCTACTTTTTGAGCGACCCACAGTCCTCTTTTTTTGAGACCGATAAATTTGGAAAAACCATGGCCTTTCTCCAAAAGCACGGCCGTATGATGGGGGTTTCAATCAAACAAACGACCAAAGAACTGATCTTGGTACAAGACGATGTACGCGGCGGATTGAAAGGAGTGAAAAGCTTGTTGGAACAACTTGCAGGATCCGTAGCATAAACCGCACTTATTGTTTTGCTGAATGGAATGGATGTACTACTTTTGCCGCATTATTTATTTAGTCTAAATAAGTACAAAGAGCATG
>JBIPOY010000232.1:0-5527 GCA_044378705.1 Saprospiraceae bacterium | reverse complement strand
CCCGGTATTTCAGTAAAACAATGGCGCCGGCACATACCGTGGTATCCACGGGAGCGATACCCAAAAACAATGGAAGACTATCCACTTTCACCAATACCTTTTGGGTTCGGCTACAACCGGGTACAGAAACCATGGCACTGTAGGTTTGATCGGCCTGCGGAGTCACGGTTGCCATCAAGCCATCCGGAGAAATCAAAAGGTTTTGGATCGGATTCCACAACACCGAAGCGGCACCCGCCGGAAATACCGTGGATATGATTTCCTTGGATTCTCCCGCACACAACAAGAGGGTATCGTTCACATTGAGCGTCAATTGTAGGTCAACTGCCACTACCGGCACCGACCGCGACAGGGAACATCCGGGGGTGCTCGCGGTCACGGTATAGGTATGAAGCCCGGGGGTTTGGGGCGTAACCGTTGGGTTGGCGATATCGTCTTGGTTGAAAGATCCGTCGTTGGGAACCCAGGAATAGGCCACATTTGGCTGCACAACAGTGCTTCCCAGTACCACGCTGTCGCCAAAACAAAACGACGCACCGTCAATCACTTGCAAGACGGGCAGATGATAGACCGTAACATTAACAGAATCAAGCCGTTGGAAAAAACAAGCGGGGCTGAATACTTTTAAATAATACTTGGTGGAGGTGGTCGGCGAAAATGGCGGTGGATCGGCGGCATTGGAGTCAAATCCAGTTGGGTCAGACGTCCAGGTATAAACGTATCCCGGTGTCGGAGCGCCGCCCAATGCGATCGTGTTGCCCACGCAAATTGCGGTGTCCGACAGGATGGAAAATTGCGGTTGTATGCCATCGGCTACGTTGATTCTGATCAAATCCGTATCACTGCAAAATGGGGTGGTCACAATACATCCAATCGTGAAAATACCCGATTCTGTGGCGGTAAAAACAGGAGAAGCGCAGGTATTACAATTGATTCCCGGGGAACCAAACCATTGATATTGCCCTGGAAAGGGGTTGTCATTGAGCACAAAAGAGGCTCCCACACATACATTGGCGTCGGGACCCAAGTTGATATCCAAAAACCTGACGGTAACAGAATCTTGAATCAGCGCGCAAACAGTGGCAATTTGAACAACGTACGTGGTGGTTTGGGCGGGCAGTGCAATGGGATTGGGGCATTCATTGCAGGAAAGTGACCCGCCGGGCGACCAAGCATAATCCAAACCTCCCGTTGCCAACAACGGTACCGATTCCCCGACACAAATCGTAATATCTTCGGAAACACTGACGGTTTCACCCGCCACAGGGCCAAGTACCCCTGCCCCGGAACCGGAAAAGTCTATTGAAATACCGCCAGCACTTTCCACAGCGCCACTAAAATCATCCAACATTACAACGTAAATTTTGCCCTGTTGTACCGGCAAAGCACTGACAAAACTATCATCCGAGGGAAGCGTCCCCTGCCCGGGGGTATCTGTACTCCCACAATCAAAAGCATCGGTGACAGCGAAACCATTGTATGGATTGGTGTTTGTCAAGCCCGTTATACCCTGCGGGTTGCCAAAACTTGGCGCCGCCGTCCAAGAAGAGCGCACGGGTTGGTGAGTGGTCACAAAATCGCAGATATCGGCAACCGCATCAATAGGGCCCCAAACGTTAAAATCAATGTCGGAAGCATTGTTTGGATCTCCATTTTGCACTAAAAAACTAAAATCACCATTTGCTTGTGCCCGAAAATAAAAAAATGCAAAGTTGAAATCTACACTCGGGTTGGCAATACAACCGGCATTTACACCATCCTGGATAAAGGCAGGATCTCCCATTCCGGGCGCCAGCGAGATAATGTTGGGCAACGCTTGGCTGCACCCATTGATGGAGAGTGCCGTTTCGCAAGTGGAGGCTGAAGGCGGTGTGGGTGGCGGAGCCGGGCATATTTCACTGGAGCACTGCCAATTTAACTGGAATCCGGAAAACTCCGTGGATACGTCAGACTGAAATTCAATGGTGGCACAGCCGCCCCCCGATACCTGTACCTGATCGTTGTTACCACTGCCATCCAATTCTGCCACCAACAACCCAGATATTCCATTTCCCTCGTAAATCCTCAAAAAGTCAAAGCCGGACTCGATAAAGTAGTCTAGGATATTGATTTCAATACACCGATGAAAATCCTGCGGACAAATGGTAAATGTTAAATTTTCAGAACCGGCATAATCACCAAGCTCTCCCCCTGAGTCCCACAGGGTTCCGGAACAACTTTGCGTACCCGCCACTTCGCCCATGTTGAAATCGGCTACAAACGCCTCCACACAGAGCCTGAACGTGCCGGCATTGGGGGTACCCGTGGCAGAATAGTCATTGATTCTTAAGAAATAGGTCTCCCCTGGTGTCAATCCAAGAAAATCTGCATGGATCTCATGAACATTCAGGGGCGCAGCCACACAAGCGATCTCTGAGAGCCCTCCTTGGGAACAGTCGCCCCGATAAAAAGCTAATTCAGGCATTTTCAAAGTGCCATTCCCACCGACATTCCCCCAAACAGATACCATTACATCCGTGATACTGCCGTCATTTGGCAAACTAAACTTAAACCAGACGTCACGCTCAACGTTGTTGTTGAAACAAATGGGTATATTGAACTGTGGGTCTATATTGCTCGCCGTTGCGTTTTCGTTGGTATATTGACCCGGCGCAGAGCAGTAAGGCACAACTCCCAGGTCTATTATTCCGGCACAATCATCGTTGACAGGCGTCTGCGCAAAAAGGAAAAAAGGACAAAAGAAGAAAAGAAAGGAAAGAAGCGATTTCATGTACAAATAGCTGGTTGTGGTGGCCTGAAAAATATAGGCCCGGTGTATTTTATTAAAATTGAGAAAAATTGGCCTTGATCGGTTTTTGATGTACCAAATTTCGCCGCTAATATGCTACTTTTGCGGTAAATATCCCTGTTTTGAAAGTTAAAATCATCAATCAATCGCCCTTTCCACTGCCACAGTACGAAACTGCCGGAAGTGCGGGCATGGATTTGCGGGCCAATACGACCCATTCCATCACGTTGGAGCCCTTGGAACGCACCCTCCTACCCACAGGCCTGTTCCTAGAATTGCCACAAGGGTATGAAGCTCAAATACGCCCCCGCAGCGGACTAGCGGCAAAACGTGGACTGACGTTGCTCAACGCACCCGGTACCATCGACAGCGACTACCGCGGAGAGATACTATGTATCCTGGTTAACCTTTCCAACCTACCCCAAACCATAGAACCCGGTGAACGCATTGCCCAAATGGTTGTCGCAAAATTTGAACAAATTGAATTCGTCCACGTAGAACAACTTGACGTCACCATCCGGGGAACAGGAGGGTTTGGCAGCACCGGCCAATAGCTTGGGGTCGTTTTCTCGCTGCAAAAGTAGCCAAAGATATTGTTCAAAAAACAGGCTTTGTGCACCCGTGACATGCATCCATCGTATTAAAATTTATTCCATGAAGATCATCATACCCATGGCCGGAAGGGGTACACGCTTGCGGCCACACACATTGACCGTACCAAAACCACTCATTCCTGTTGCCGGAAAACCCATCATTCAGCGATTGGTAGAAGATCTTGCCAATGCCTACTCAGGAGAAATTGAAGAAATCGCCTATATCGTTGGTGATTTCGGAGCTACTGTGGAGCAAGAATTGATACGCATTGCAGAGGACCTGGGCGCCAGAGGTCGTATCTACCAGCAAGACAAAATGCTGGGAGCCGGACACGCCGTTGCTTGTGCCTCGGAAAGCTTGAACGGCAAATGTATTGTAGCACTTGCTGATACACTTTTTAAGGCCGATTTTAATTTTGACAGCAATGAAGACGGGGTGATTTGGACACAAAAAATTGCCGACCCTTCTAAATTCGGCGTTGTGATGCTCGATGCATTCAACAATATTGTCGAATTTATTGAAAAACCTACCACGTTTGTCTCCGACCTCGCGATCGTCGGCATCTATTATTTCAAAGAAGGCCAACTATTACGCGATGCCCTGCGTTATACCATTGAAAATGACATCCGTGACAAAAATGAATTTCAGATTACCACAGCCCTCGAAATACTGAAAAATCAAGGACTGAAATTTAAAATGGCCGCCGTAGAAGAATGGTTGGACTGTGGAAACAAAGAAAATATTCTGCACACCAATGCCCGAATGTTGGAATTACACAAAGACCAAACCTTGGTTTCGCCGACAGCACGTTTTGAAAATTCTGTGATCATACAGCCTTGCTTTATTGGTGACCATGCCGTGATTCGAAATTCAGTGATAGGGCCACATGTAAGTGTGGGCAGTGATTCCGTCTTAGACAGTACGGTAATTGCAAACAGTATCATTCAAAATGGGTCTCATATTCAAAATGCTGTGCTGGAAGCCTCTATGGTAGGCAACTCCAGTCACTATTCAGGTACCAAGTACGAGTTGGATTTGGGGGATTTCTCCAATCTTTCAAAACGTTGATTCAACAACTTCCCGCGCTGAATATCAGAAAAATGCGCAGCCAATCATCAAACATTACCACGATGAACAAAATCCTCTTTTCTGTCCTGGCGCTCAGTATTTCAACGGCTATGTTGGGCCAAAATACCATTGGTGGTATCAAAACTTCTGTGCCGGAATCGGAGGTAAAGCGCCAAAGTGCCTTCCTTACTGCCGAACGCGAGCGAATTCTCGCACACTGGGACAAAGCATTGGAAGCCTACAAAACCTTCTTGTTTGAAAACCCGGAATATGACGCCGCTTGGTATGGCCTCTCACGCACCTACGCCGCCACCAACGATTTGGTAAACGCCCTAGACGCCATCGCCAAAGCAGTCGCCAAAGACCCCAACAATCAATGGTACCTGTTGTATCAAGCCGACCTTTTTGAAAGAATCGGGCGCAACAAAGATGCCTTGGCCACCTACGAAATACTCGTCAAACGTTTTCCTGAAACCCCTGAATTCTACGAAAAACTAGCCTATCTCGCCGTACTCAACAACGACCCCAAACGTGGATTGAAAGCGCTCGAAAAACTGGAACAGTTTGAAGGAATCACCGAAGATAATATCGCAAAAAAACACCTCATTTACCTTGGCTTAAACGACCGAAAAAAAGCAGCCGGAGAATACCGAAAATTATCTGACGCCTACCCCAATACCGTACGGTACCGATACCAGTTGGCCGATTTCTACCAACAAATAGGCGACCAGGCCAACGCGCAAAAAACCTGGGAGGAAATCGCCAGACGCTTCCCCAATGACCCGCTGGCTTCTCGTGCCCTGGCAACGCAGCAAACCGGTACAGATACCGAATATTTGTCGTCTATTCGCCCATTGTTGGCAGACCCTCGAGTTGACATGGATACAAAAATCAAAAAAATCATACCATTCCTGTCCAAAATAGAGGGCAATAAGGACCCCGCTTTTTCTACTACCTTCCAGGAGTTGGGGGCTATTCTTGAAAAAACACACCCCGAGGATGCGAAAGCTTGGAGTATTTCCGGTGACATTTTATACCTGTCCAACAAAGGCACAGCCGCCTTGGATCGGTATCGCC
>JBIPOY010000230.1:0-5530 GCA_044378705.1 Saprospiraceae bacterium | reverse complement strand
GCTGCTGACAATGGCCAAGGCGCATTCCAAGCCTGCCCAAAACCAAAGGCTGCCGGGTACGCCCCAAGGGAGCGTGGTGCTTTGCCCACTGTTGGAAAATCGAATAACATCATCAACGATTTCCTTACCGACATACAGCATGGTCAGTGGAATGGCCGCTTGTACGAGTCGCAACAAGATGTTCCACAGCGTCAATTGGGGACTCACGCCCCAGATCATGCGGAAAAAGCGGGGAATATTGCGCAACGATTGAAATTGGCCGGAAAAAGGACCTTTTGATTTTGATTGATTCATGTCTTCTTTATTTTTGAGGCCGCCGCATACCAATATTTTTTGTAACTGGTTAGCGTGGTCGCGTCTGAGACAAAAAAGTGGCCATTTTTGTCTCAGATGCAACCCATTAAGCCTTTGTTGGTGTACCCGTATTTTTTAAATCTACACCTTTTTAAGCGTTTGAACACCGTATATTTACTTCTCGAAACCCTTCAATTATGAAAAAGTTGCTCCTTGTTTTATTTTTACTGTTGCGGCTTGCCGTTCCAATATCGGCACAAAGTCCGACCGTATATCAGAATAGCCTGTCCTTGGCTGTTGCGCCGAATGTTTACTTCCAATTTCCCTTGGAAATTCTGTCGATTCACACCTTTGTTCCGAGCATTGGTTACACTGTTGGCTTGGATTATTCACGAAATATTGGCCAAAAGATATACGGTAAGCTGGGTATTCGCTATCACACTTGGTACTACAAAGACCGACTTGGACCGCTTCAATGGCCATCAGAAAATCAAAATGGCCAGTATGTCTATGATCCGACCTTGGACCACTACCTTGATACAAAGGTCAAAGATCATGGTTGGCAGGTATCTGTTGCGGCTGGTTGGCACAGTAAGCCCGGCCGATGGCAATGGCGCACAGGCCTCGAATTGGGGGCGATTTTTTTTGCCAAGAGCAACAACGTCGGGTTTGAAAAGCCACGGGCGACGGTTGGATTCGTTGGTGGCCCGGAATGGTCATTTAACCCACGGACGCACTTTTTTGTGCAGCCCGGCGGTCAGATTTCTTTCAAAAAAACGGCTAAAAACGGTGTTGATCAAGGTTTTTTCTTGTCATTTCAATGGGAAACAGGTGTTCGATACCAATTTTAGAGCATTTTCCACTTGTTCATCACCCAATAGAGGAGGCCTGTCACGAATGCGGTGAATAAAATGGCGAAATAAAATGCCCAAGGCTGGTCGTGTGGGAGACCACTCGAGAGATTCATACCCAGAAAAGAGGAGATGAGTGTTGGCACCATCAGTACCACGGTGATGATGGTAAGTCGGTGGATTACTACGTTCAGATTATTGGAAATAATGCTGGAATAAGCATCCATGGTACCATTTAAGATATTGGTGTACACATTCGACATGGAGAGCGCTTGAGAATTATCAATGATGATGTCTTCGAAAAGGTCTGTCATGTCTTCATCGCCATGGATGTGGAGAAAGTCCGTGCGTTTCATTTTCATTTTCAGCAATTCATTGGCATTCAATGAATTGACGAAATAAACGAGACTTTTTTCAATGGAGAGTAGTTGCTTCAGTTCTGCGTTACGGCTGCTGTTGAGCAATTCTTTTTCGATTCGATTTCGGCGTAGGTTGAGGGTTTTGAGGCAGGATAGGAAGTGATAAACATTTTGTTCGAGCAGTTGCAGCACGAACCGTTTTTCATCGGCCGGATTAAAATCACGGACGTTGTTGTCTAGGAATTTTTCCAGTACAGGTGTTTCAAAGGCCGACACGGTGATGACGTGTTCGATGGTGAGAATGATACCAATGGGAACGGTGATGAAATAGGCTTCGTTTTCGCCGCTGGAATTTTTATTTTTTACGGGGGTATTGATCAGGATGAAGCGTATGTCTTCATCGCGTTCGTAGCGGGCGCGTTCGTCTAAGTCTAGGGAGTCGGTGAGGAAAACCGGGTCGAATTCAAATCGACGGGCAAACTCTTCCAATTCGTCCGGGACAAAGGGAGGACCCAAGTGCACCCAGCATCCGGGATCGGGCTCGGTCAATTCGACCAAGCGTCGTTTTTCGCGTGTGAAGTAACGGATCACTTTCCATCAATAAAGGTTGAAATTTCCGGTGTACAGGGTTTTGAGATACGACATACCCTTTTCGTTTGAGACTGCAAATTTACGCAACCTATGGGAAGAAGGCAACCTTGTTTGCCTGTTTTTCGGGAAAAATTTGTCAGTTAAAAAATAATATTTGGAATATATGGGTATTAAAGACTTTTTCGAAATATTGATGTGCAACCTTGCCGGATACCTTGCCGGATGGATGAGAATCATCTACAACAAGGTCAATTTTTCAACGGATATGCTTTGGATAAATGGTAAAAATATGTAACATTGCGGCGCTTTCAGAAAAACCGAATAATCCATAAAGCGTTTTCTGCCGCCCAACTATTCAGGACAGAGATCTGCCTTCCTTTGAACTGTATTTTTCCAATTTTTTCAATTTGTATAACCAGGTGGGTAGGCAGCAATACCGTTGATAGCTGAATCTCACCTTAGTTCCCCGAATTCGGGTGGCCATCCCCATATCGGAATCGGTTTGAAAAATTAACCATTACTACAATCCTACACGTTATGCCCATCGCTACATTTCGCGCTTTGTTGTGTTTAGCTTTTTTCCTTCCATTGTCAGGCAAGTTGCATGCCCAGTCTGGAGAAGGCCTTTTGGTACTTGACGCCAATATTCCCAGACAAGTGATCACAGCGTATGACCAAGATCAAGTCATCAATTTTCAGCACTTACAAAAAGGGAAGGTGTACGTATTCGTGGTTCCTCCGGACGCTTCGTTGGGCAATTGTTTGCCGGACGCTTCTGTGGTGGCGCCAACGGCAGAAACGATAGATACTGATCCACGGCAGCATGTGTTGCGGTTTAAGGCCACGGCTTCTATCGGTCAGCTATTGCTCCATTACCCCTGCAGTTGGGAACAGTCGAACCCACCGAGGCATTATATTTCCATTGTTTGTCAGGATTGTACGGAACCGGGCGGGTCGGATGCCCCGCCGCCTGTTTTGTCAGCGATTGAAGTAGAGGGTGCGGGTGCGGAAGAGTTGATCCGTGAGGTATTCATCGGTGGCGATTGCTTTGATGTGACCAACGTTTCTTACAATGGAGGAGGGGATCAGATTGGAAAATTTTTGAGTGGCCTTACGAACATTGGATTTGAGACCGGGATGATTATGGCCACGGGCGACATCAATGTTGCCATAGGCCCCAACAACTCAAACGGAGCAGGCGGCGGCGGTTCCGGCGGTGGTGATGGTGATTTGGCATCTATTGCTACCGGGGCCTTGTTTGATGTAGCTGCGATTGAATTTGATTTTACGCCGACCCAAACACCATTGACATTTTCCTATGCTTTTGCCTCTGAGGAGTATTGTGAGTATGTGAACACCAATTTTAATGATGTTTTTGGGTTTTTTATTTCCGGACCCGGTATTGCGGGCACTCAAAATCTGGCGGTGGTTCCGATGACGAATACACCCATCACCATCAATACCATCAACCACGTGACCAATGCAGGGTTGTATGTACACAATACCCCTGCCGGGTTAGACAATTGTGAGAATGGTGGCGTTTCGGGCACCTTGCCCCCTGTGCCGCCCGCTACCGGTCAGGCCACCGTGGAATTGCAATACGATGGTTTTACCCGTAAAATGATTGCCGTGGCGCAGGTTATTCCGTGCTCTACCTATCACATCAAACTGGCCATTGCCGACGTAGGCGACGGGGTATGGGACTCTGCAGTTTTTCTGAAATCAGGATCCTTCGATGGGGGCGGTAATGCGTCCATTGATTGGATCGTGAACGGCGACCCTGACTTGGATGAAGTGGTGGAAGGTTGTGGTACGGTTCAATTGTTGATCGACCGGGTTGGTTCTAATCCAGCGTTGCCCCTGCCGGTGTCTTTCACCGTTACCGGTACTGCTATGTCGGGCGCTGATTTCACGCCGATACCATTCACCATCGTTATTCCTGCCGGCCAAGATCAGGTACTGTTCCCGGTAAACATCATCAATGACATGATACCGGAGGGTGCAGAAACGGTGATTGTAACGCTCAGCAGCCCTTGTTCCTGCTTGTTTCCGCAGGAAATCCTCACCATTCTGGACTACCATCCGATGATGCCCACAACAGATACCATCACGGTCTGTGGTCCAACGGGTGTGGGTACGGTTGGGGTGACCGTGGAAGGAGGGGTAGAACCCTATTCGTATCAATGGTCTATTGGAGGGAATGAATCAACCCTGACGGCTTTTGTCAGTTCCAGTACGAATTATACGGTCACGGTTACGGATGCCTGTGGCCGAACAAAAACTGCCGTGGCGCGCATTATTGTTACGCCTACACCCAGCGCTCAATTGGTACCTCCTGCACCACAATTATGCCCGGGGCAAGAGGCTACTATTCCGGTTAATTTTAATGGTATAGGGCCCTTTGAGTTAACATACGCCTTGAATGGCGACCCTCAATCGCCCATTGGCAACATCACAGACGACCCCTATACTTTGGTGGTGACCCAGATAGGTCTTTACCAAATCATCGCGGTAATAGACTCCCTCGGATGCCCCGGTGTCGGTTCCGGCGCAGTACTCGTCACCGCCTCTAACCTGACACTGACGGGTACTGTCTCCAATGCTTCCTGCTCTACCCTGACCAATGGTTCCATCAATACCACGGTGGTGGGAGGACAAGGGCCTTACAACTACAGCTGGCAAGGACCCAGTAACATTGGAAATATTCCTGATCCGGTTAATATTCTTCCAGGTACCTATAATGTGACCGTCGTGGATGGCTTCGGTTGTTTGAATGTCAACGCCTTCGTGGTACAATCTCCGCCTCCCTTGGCCCCAACAACAACCGTGCAAGGGGTCAATTGTGCATACCCCAACAGCGGAAGTATTGACTTAACGGTGGCGGGCGGTAACCCTTCATATACATATATATGGTCCAACGGCACCACCACTCAGGATCCTTCCAACCTCGGCGTCGGCACATACACGGTGACCATAACCGATCAAACCGGGTGTGCCAAAACAACGAGTGCCTCGATAATAGGCGATTTTGCGGCACCAACCGCTGTGGCTGTTGCCAATGGCTTACTCAATTGTGTCACCTCTTCCATACCCTTGGATGGTACAGGCTCTTCTATCGGAACAAATCTTGTGTACGACTGGACCGCTAATCCTGGCAACATCATCAGCGGAAACGGAACCCTGACGCCCATTGTAAATCAAACAGGCAATTATACCCTAAAAGTTACCAATACCACCAATGGCTGTACCTCAACGGTCACGGTTCCGGTCGTAGCAGACAATTCGCTGCCCCCCACCAACGCCGGCCCGGACGGTACCCTCACTTGTGTGGTCCATCAAGTAATACTCAATGGCACCGGATCAGTTTCCGGATCCAATTACACCTATCATTGGACGGCCTCCAACGGTGGTAACATAATCAGTGGCGACTCCACT
>JBIPOY010000022.1:0-16045 GCA_044378705.1 Saprospiraceae bacterium | reverse complement strand
ATAATAAGCTATTCCCTAAAAATACCCCAAATTCATCTGTCGGATCAACGGGATTCGAACCTGTGACCTCCACGATGTCAACGTGGCGCTCTAACCAACTGAGCTATGACCCGGTCTGCTGTTTTTCAAAACGGAGCGCAAAGGTAGCAGCATGACAGTGAAAAACCAACCTGAACGAAAAAAAATCGCCTTATTCGACATTTTGAATAAATATTCGCGTTTAACTACCTTTGGCACACCCTATTATAGCCTATTGCTGCGTTTATTATTTCATTACCTCGTGCCGTTTCAAAAATCCTGCTTATTTTAACACTGCCAACATGAAACTTTCCGTACTGCTTCTCATCCTGCTCTTGGCATCCTGCCAAAACAACCCCCATCTTTCTACCTCCTCAAATACTGATACTGTGCAACCTTCTGTCTTCAAACCCGATCAATTCAGCCCTCCACACCCAGAAAAAAAACCAAAAACGCTCGTTTCAACCTCCGGCGACCAACGCATTGATGAATATTACTGGCTCAATGAACGAGAAAACCCGGCGGTAACGGCTTTCCTGGAAGCCGAAAACAAATATGCAGATGACGTGCTGGAGCCCGTAGCGCCCCTCCGTAAAAAACTCTACGCAGAACTCAAAGCACGCATCAAAGAAGACGATGCCTCCGTCCCCTATTTCAAAAACGGATATTGGTACTTCTCCCGCTTTGAAACCGGTAAAGAATACCCCATCGTGTCCCGAAAAAAAAGCGACCTGAACGCTCCCGAAGAAATTCTGGTGGACGTGAATAAACTCGCCGCAGGAAAAGAATATTGCCAATTCGGCGGTTTTCAAATGAGCCCCGACAACCGTTTGATGGCCTTCTCAGCCGACTTCACCGGTCGAAACCTCTTCAAAGTGTATTTCAAAGACCTCTCAACCGGTAATGACCTGCCCGATTCCTTTGACATCGGAGGCGCCTTCGGATGGGCCAACGACAACAAGACCATTCTCTACGATACCAAAGACCAAACAACCCTCCGAAACGACAAAATCTGGCGACACGTCGTCGGCACCCCCCAAAAACAAGACGTGCTGATGTACCATGAAAAAGACGAAACCCAATATGCTTACCTCAGCAAATCAAAATCAGAACAGTACTTCTTCATCAACTCCGCTTATACCCAAACCGTAGAGGTACACTTTTTAAATGCCAACAACCCAACGGGTACGTTCACCTTGGTGCGGCCTCGCGAAACCGATTTCTTCTACGACCTCGAACATTGGAACGACAAATTCCTCATCCGTACCAACTGGAATGCCAAAAACTTCCGGCTGATGGAAGCACCCGTGAACGCTCCTCAGCGGGAAAACTGGAAGGATGTGCTCCCGCACCGGGAAGATGTGCTGCTCGACGGATTCACGGTGTTCAAAGATCACCTCGTCACCGCTGAACACAAGGGCGGCCTGAGCCAGGTGCACATCGTCCGATGGGCCGACAAGGCCGACCACTACATTGAGGTCGGCGAGCCTTCTTATGCCTGTAATATTGACAATAACCCCGAATTTAACACCAAAACCCTGCGGTACAGCGTCACTTCCATGAAAACACCCACTACCATCGTGGATTATGACATGGACTCGAAAGCACAAACGGTAAAAAAAGTAGCCCCCGTGCTCGGCGGTTTCAACAGCAACAACTACACCACCGAATTTATGTGGGCTACGGCAAAAGACGGCGTGAAAGTACCCATCTCAATTGTGTACCGGAATACGACCAAACGAGACGGTTCTGCTCCCTGTTACCTCAATGGCTATGGCAGTTATGGCAGTAGTTCTGACCCCTATTTCAACCGCGATGACATCAGCCTGCTCGACCGAGGCTTTGTCATCGCCATCGCCCACATCCGTGGCGGAATGGAAATGGGCTACAAATGGTACGAAGACGGTAAAATGATGCATAAAATGAACACATTTACCGATTTTATTGATTGTGCTGATTTTCTAATCAAAGAAAAATATACTGCTGCTGACCGCCTCTTCGCAGAAGGCCGTTCCGCCGGCGGGTTGCTCATGGGCGCTGTCACCAATATGAGACCAGACCTATTCAAGGGTATCATCACCGGCGTACCCTTTGTGGACGTGCTGACCACCATGAGCGACCCCACGATTCCACTCACCACGGGTGAATACACCGAGTGGGGCAACCCCGCCAACAAAACCGAATATGACTACATGAAACAGTATTCGCCCTATGACAACCTGAAAAAAGGAAACTATCCCAATATCTTGGTGCTCACCTCGTTCGCCGATTCTCAAGTACAATACTTCGAGCCCGCCAAATATGTTGCACGTCTCCGCGACCTTAAAACCGATAAAAACGTGCTCCTCTTTAAAACCAATATGGCCGGCTCCCACGGTGGCGCTTCCGGCAGATTCAAACGTCTGGAAGAACGCGCCATGGAATACGCCTGGATCATGGGGCTGTTGGGTATGAATGGCGACGAGTTGAAACAATAATGTCCCACCTTGGCCACGGTGGTTGCGTCAATTCCCGTTCTGACCGGAGGTGTTGGAACGGGAATTTTTACCCCATGGCTACTTTGTTACTCTTTAGAAGGCTCGATTTTAAACAATTTGTGTTCCAACAAATATCGTTACCTTCGTGATTCTCCGCTATCGCTCAAAAAATGACGCTCAAACCGACCTCCAACACCAGACAACTCCTCTTGCAATCGGGTGGATTTGCCGCACTGATAGGTGTTTTTTTCTGCTTTATCAGTTGTATCGGCAACGATACCGTTCAGGCAAGGCCCCCCATGACTTCCGCTGAGAAACGGGCTGTGTCGGGCACCGCTTCAGCACCGCAAAAAAACAATGTTCCGGAAGCCCTTTTACCGAGCTCCACCACCGGCGAGGTGGTGCGGCACACTTGGTTTACACTGTCCTATTCAGAAAAGTACGAACAAGCGGAGTGGGTTGCCTACGAACTCACCCGCGAAAGGCTCAACGCACCTTGGGCCGCAAGACCCAACACTTTCCGACCCGACCCCGACGTACAAACAGAAAGTGCAACACCCCGGGATTATGTCAGAAGTGGCTTTGACAAAGGGCATCTTTGCCCGGCTGCCGACATGGCATTCAGCGCACAAGCCATTGACGAAACGTTTTTTATGAGCAATATTAGTCCGCAAGACCCCGCTTTCAACGCCGGTATTTGGCGCGAATTGGAAGAACATACCCGCAATTGGGCCAAAAAATATGCGGTGCTCTACATCGCTACCGGGCCGGTGCTTACCCCCGGAACAGCGTATCAACAACTCGGAACAAACCGGGTGAGCGTACCCAATGCATTCTACAAAATCATACTCGCACCCAACGAACGTCAAGCCATTGCATTCCTACTGCCCAATGCGGCGGTTGACAAACCTTTGATGGAGTATGCCTTCACCATTGACAGGATAGAAAGAATAACCGGGATAAATTTCTTTCCAAAACTACTCAAAGGACGCGATGAAACCATAGAATCAACCCTCGATAAAAGGGCCTGGCCCATGTTCAAAACACGTCGGGACAAGCACGAATGAGGGCTGTACAATAGCCTATTTTTTCTCTCAGACGCAACCACCCAACCGATTTCAAAAAATAATACCGGCCGTTTGGCGTATTTTCAGTGTCACGTTAATGCCTTTTTCCCATGCAACGCAACTCTTTTCACAACACACAAACTCCCTCCATCGGCCATCCATCCATCCCGGGTGGACTACTATTGCTCTTGTTTTTTGCTTGCTTACAGTGGGGCTGCGAAGACCAAATTCCCGTTCCAAAACCAAGGGCATACCCCCGTGTTGTTTATCCTCAAAAAGATTACAAAACGTTTGATGCATCGTACTGCAACTTTACGTTCGACCTGCCAGTTTACGCCACCATCGAGCACGACACCACGTTTTTTGATGGAAAAGCAAAAGACAACTGCTGGTTCAACATCAATGTAAAACAACTCAATGCCAAAATTTTCTGCAGCTATTACCCCATTCACAACCGTGCCGGCTTTGACGAATTGGTAAAAGATGCGTTTGACATGACCAACAAACACAATATAAAGGCGAGTTACATCGAGGAACTTGCCGTCAACAGACCTGCCGACCATGTACACGGCGTGATGTTTCACGTAGAAGGGCCTGCCGCCTCTTCTTATCAGTTTTTCCTCACAGATTCCACCAAAAATTTCGTCCGGGGCGCTTTGTATTTCAACACCGAGGCCCGGCCCGATTCTCTGGCGCCGGTGGTGCGATTTATGCGCGAAGACCTAGACAGGCTGGTGGGCACCCTGACGTGGAACTAGCACCACAAACACACGAAATCAACCGTGCTCTTGGTACCGTTGATCCCGTCGGACCAAAAAAAACAGAAACAGCATGATCCAACGTGCCAGCGTGTAAGAGCCCCAGTCGAGTATCTGGTCCAAAATACTGCGTACGTGCAAAAAACTTTTGGCCGTCACCGGTATCGCTTGCGATATCAGTACCGAAAGGCTGTCTTGCACCGACCGGGCGAAGGCCTCGTCCAATACCTCAATGTTCATTTCAATACTGCTGTATTGGCTTAAATGATTGAGGTTAAAAGAACCGATGGTCACCCATGTATGGTCCACAACGGCCAGTTTTGCATGAAGAATACTGCTGTCCCATTCATAAATGGCGATGTTGTTGCGGAGCACCCATTGGTATAAATAACGGGTAGCGCGTTTGGCCATGGGTAAATCTGACTCACCGGGAAGCAACACCACCACTTTTACCCCACGCTGCGTGGCCTTTTCCAAAACGGCCCGCATGCTACGGCTGGGAAGAAAATAACTGGCCACGATGACAATGGATTCCCGGGCTTTCCAGCAGGCAGCCCGGTATCCATTGCTTATTTGGTTCTTTCGGCGAAACCAATCGTTGACCACCAAACGACCCAGCATTCTGCCGGCAGGTGTTTCGGACAGCCCAAGGTGGTGGAGCAGGTGTTTCCCAAAATATTTTTCGCTGTAAATACGTTCACAGACCCGTGACAACGCACTGCAAACAGGCCCTTTGACCGCTATTGCAAAATCCAGCCACGGTATCTCATCCCTATTGCCGCGGTATTTGTCTGCAATATTAATTCCACCAACCAGGGCAACCCTATGATCGGCTACCACAGCTTTGTTGTGCAACCTTCTGCCCAATCTAAAAAAGTAGAAGTGCTTCGGAAGCGGAGAAAAAAACCTAAAATGAACGCCACTTTCCTCCAAATCAGACACAAATCGGGGAGAAAGAGACTTGGAACCGTAGGAATCAACCGCCAAATATACTTCAACGCCTCTTTCACTCGCCTTTTTCAGCGCGTCTGCTACCGCTTTTCCAGTGTTGTCTTCGTCAAATATATATACCTGAAAATGGATCACTTGCTCCGCTTCTGTGATGATTTGGAGGAGCCGGGCAAAAAAAGGCTCCCCCCCCACCACCCATTCAAAGGCGTTGCCGGACAAATACGCTTCAGGATCAAAAATATACTTTTGCATGGCCGAAAATAATACGACAAAACACTCTTAAAGTTTGGTGCTACCCTTGTGCTACCCTTGTGCTACCCAAGGCTTTACAAAATACGTGGAACAAAGGGGTCTTTTACTGTACCCAACATCATACCCACCCAAGACATAGATCATTTTTTAAAAAAACCACAGTGCGCACATTTGTAAAAAAAAGTAACTGGTTAGCGTGGTCGCGTCTGAGACAAAAAAGAGGCCATTTTTTGCCAGACGAAGCGGATTTTTGTAGGCCGTAGCATCGCTACGGTCAAAAAAATCTGCGAAGTATGGCGGAAAATGGGCCTTTTTTGGCCAGACAGCGTGCCACCTAACCAGTTACAAAAAAAGAATACATCCCCATGAAAAAAATACTGGTCACCACCGATTTTTCCAAGGCTTCAAATGCAGGTCTTCGTTTTGCCATTCAATTCGCCACCCAATCAGACGTAGAATTGGTCTTTTTTCACTGCTTCCAGGCCTTGATACCCACAACCGTGCTGTATGAACGCATCGCCTTGGCGCTAAAAGACCAAGGAGATCTATACATGAAAAAACTTCAACGTTTGGTTGCACGCACTCACCGGAATATGAAAGTTGAGCCTGGCACCCACCACTGTGTCGTAGTGGAAAGTTTAGACCCTGAAAAAGCCATCATGCACTACGCGGAGGAACACGGTTTTCAGTATATTTGTATGAGCACCCGCGGTGCGGGGGCCATCCGGAAAGTGGTGGGCACCCACACCGGAAGCGTATTGCGCCACGCATCCATCCCGGTATTGGTAGTTCCCCATTCGTACCGGGTTCAGCCCATCAAAAAAGTATTGTACTCGACAGATTTAGAGCATTTCGACAAAGAAATGTCCCTTGTAACAGCATTTGCTGAAAGGTTGAATGTAAAAGTTGACTTGGCGCACTTCTTTTTTGCCGGAGAAGTACGGTTGGATGAACAAAATCTAAAGCAGCTGTGGCGACTTAAATACCCACAGCTCAGTCAGGTGTACCTTGAGCCATACCACATAGACAAAGGCTTTCCGGTACAGTTGAATCAATTGGTCAAAAAAACAAGGCCCTCCATCGTGGCATTTTTCACGCATGACAACAAAACATGGTACGATAAATTGTTTGGAACCAGTGTTTCTGAAAATGTTTCGTACGTAACAAAAGTGCCCATGTTGGTATTGCGGAAGGGCAGTAAGTAGCCTGAAACGCGGGGCTGAACAAAGCCCACTGAGTTGACCCTGGGTATTTGCTAAAGGCCTGAAACGTTTGTGCCGGAGGTGTACTACCGTAAATGCGGTGCACCTCCGGCATAATTGTATAGCGGTAATTACTGTTTAGTGGGTGGTTGCGTTTTCTTTTCCTCCATCTTTTTGAAGTATTTACGGAGGAAATAATTGTGCTTTAGAGCTTCCATATTTTGGTTGAAAGCCGCTGTCCCTTGTTCCACATGGTCGAGTGTATTGCGGAGTCGGGTGGCCATGAGCGTGTCTTTTAAGAGCGCATTTACAGTTCCATTGCCTTGGTTGAGATCTCGGTCAAAAGAAGACACCAATTGGTTGAGATCTGTAGTGAGGCGTTCAGCGCCATCTTCCACCGTTTTAATTTTTTGTACTGCCTGCTCCAACTGGCGTGCCAGGGTGGTATCGGTCAAGAGGGTGGCCAAAGTCCCTTTTCCTTTGGAGGCCAAAGAGAGTGTTGTGGTGGCCTCTGACATAAAGGCGGATGCTTTTTGGGTTGTTTCGTGGAGATGAATCAAAGACGACTTGAGATTGGCGGTGAGGCTCTCATCGTTCAGCAATTGTGCCAGCTGGTTACTGGTACTGATACTATGGATGGTGACGCGCAATTCATCGGAGATAACTGCGATATTCTCATTGGTTTTATGCAGTGTTTGAAGCATTGCATCGGTGTTGATTTCTTCTTTCGAAGGGATAAGATCACCCGCTTCTGCAAAAGGGGCGACACCCAAGCCGGGAGAAATATTGATGACTCGGTTTCCAATCAAACCATCCGTTCCGAGGTTGGCCATGGCGTTGCGTCGAATGATGTTGTGCATCTTTGTCTGAATATTCATCGTCACTTCTACAACGGTATCGTTGAGTAAGACCACCGATTCTACAGCGCCGACATCAATACCAACAAAACGCACGTTGTTGCCGGCGACCAATCCATTGACAGACCTAAAATGCGTTTTTAGTTCAAAACTGTCGCTGAACATACCTTTGTTTTTTCCGATGGTGTATAGGGTAACCACCAGCAGGAACAATCCGGTCAGTACAAATATTCCCAGTTTAAGCGATTCGGGGCGTTTTTTTTTCATACTAGATCATTGAAAGAATGGCCGGATTTTTTCATCCGGGTTTTGGCTTAAGGTATCATACACTCCCTCCGCGTAACACCTTCCGTCGATGAGCATGATCACCCGGTGGGCAGCCAGTTGTACACACTTCATGTCGTGGGTGATGATGATGGAAGATGTTTTGTATTTCTCCTGGATTGTTTTCATCAGCGTTATAATTTCCAAACTGGTAATGGCATCCAGCCCGGTTGTCGGCTCGTCATACAAGATAATTTCCGGCTTGAGAATAAGCGTTCTAGCCAATGCAATGCGTTTGCGCATACCGCCGGAAAGTTCAGACGGCATCAAATCTACGGTTTGCTCCAAACCCACATTGTGCAACGCCTCCATCACCATGTCGTTTACCTCCGTTTGATTGAGCCGAAAAGAATGCCTCCTCAATGGAAACTCGAGGTTTTCCCGGACCGTCATGGAGTCATACAAGGCATTGCTTTGAAATAAAAAACCCACTTTCTGGCGAATGGCATCGAGCGCAGCAGTATGGATGGACAGTACATTTTTCCCAAAAACCTTGATACTTCCCCGGTCAGGGCGCAAAAGGCCAATGATACATTTGATCAAAACAGACTTCCCGGAGCCCGACCGGCCCATCACCACCAAACTTTCCCCTCGAAACAATTCAAGGTTGAAATGATCCAATACCACGTTGTCACCGAATGATTTACACAGGTTTGCAACACTGATTACTACGCTTCGATGATCTGACAAATGCTTCATATTAGAGTAAGTCTGTAATTTGAACGGCAATCAGATCCAAGATGAAAATCATGACCGATGATACCACCACCGCTGAGTTGGCCGAACGCCCCACCCCTTCTGTTCCCTTCCTAGAATAATATCCTTTGTAACAACCAATAATACCAACGGCAAAACCGAAAAAAAACGTTTTTACCACAGCAGGGGTAACATCAATGTAATAAAGATAGTCAAATATTTTTTTGAAAAAAAGGTCAAAACTCATCTTTTCGTACATGTTAACCCCCAAATAAGAACCATACAGCGAAATACCATCAGAAATTACCACCAAGACCGGCAACATCAACATACATGCAAGGGTGCGGGTCACCACCAGGTACTTGAAGGGATTGGTACCCGATACCTCCATCGCATCTATCTGCTCCGTCACCTTCATAGAACCCAATTCCGCACCAATACTCGAACCAATTTTTCCGGCAAAAATAAGCGATGTCATGATCGGCCCAATCTCACGAACAATAGCAATCCCCACCATGGCCGGTATCTGAGCTTCTACACCATAATATACCATCGTAGGATGCAGTTGCATGGTCAAAACCAAACCCATGATAAAAGCCGTCAACCCAGCCAACGGCATTGACCGATATCCAATGATAAAACATTGGTGGAAGAACTCCCGCACCTCATAACGCGGTCGAAGTCCCTCCCAAAAAAATCGAGCCGCAAAACGACTCATCTCGCCGGCATCGTGCAAAAACAGCTGTGTATCCTCAGGAAGTGTAGGTAAGCGCATGTGTGTTTTCAAAAAGGATGATTGTTGCAAAAATCAAGGAAAATAAAATCAAAATATCTGACAATAATCATGGTATGACCTGATCTAAGACACCAAGACGCTTTGCAACCCGCTTGCACTTAAACGATTCTCTAATATACCCTTTTCCGGGAACATTGAAGCGTTTTTTCAATATAAAATGTTAAAAATGCTTAAAATACAATAACTTTGTAACACTTATCAATTATTAACCCGCTCTTGTACCGCTGATCCAACGGTTGATGTATAAGGTGTATTGTGTATTAATAGGATTAGAACGCCGTGGGTTGTTGTCACTTATCAGCCTCTACACCCCCCTTCGACCTGTAAAATATAATTGAGAAAACCAATTTTGAGTTTTGAAAAAATATCCCCACACGTGAAAAAAACCATTCCACACGACAAAAACAACCCCTGGAAGGGGCCGATAAAAGCCTCAAGAAAAATAGAGAACGATTTTTTTATCGTCGGAATGGGCGCCTCTGCCGGCGGGTTGGAAGCTTTCATTTCCTTTTTTGATCAGATGGCTCCGGATACAGGCTTGTCTTTCGTGGTTGTGCAACACCTCGATCCAGACCATCAAAGTATGTTGTCAGAAATTATCGCAAGACATACAAAAATGACGGTGACGGAAATTCAGGATGGCACACGAGTGGTACCCAATGTCGTTTACATTATCCCACCCAACAAAATACTCAAAATATTCCACCAAACGCTGGAACTATCCCCGCTCCTAAAAGATCGAACACATTCAAAGCCCATCGATACTTTTTTCAAGTCTTTGGCCATAGATCTAAAGTCTAGGGCCATCGGTATCGTACTTTCAGGAACCGGTTCTGAAGGCGCCGCAGGACTACAAGACATCATAGCAGAAGGAGGACTGGCCATCGTACAGGATCCTACAACAGCGCAGTTCTCCGGTATGCCGGAAAATGCCATTGAGGCCAAAGTAGCCGACTACGTGCTTTCTCCCGAAGCAATGCCCAAAAAACTACTCGAATACACCACCAAAAGATCCCAAAATATTGTTTTTATCACCTCTCATCTGGATACTTTGACCGAAAATCAGCTGAAAAAAATTTGCCTGATCATTCGTGATCAAACAGGATATGATTTCCTACACTACAAATCCAATACGGTTGTCCGGCGTGTCAATAAAAGGGTCACACTACACCAATTGAACTCTTACGATGCCTATATCGATTTGTTAGAAAAAGATCCCGAGGAGGTCGTAAAACTTTACAGAGAATTCCTAATCGGCGTGACCTCGTTTTTCAGGGATAAAGAGGTCTTTAACTGCATAGAAAACAATGTTATTCCCTATTTACTAAACAAATGTGTCGAAAAACAAGAAGTTAGGATATGGGTATGCGCTTGCTCCACCGGCGAAGAAGCCTATTCCATCGCCATACTGTTTAAAGAGGCCCTCGAAAAAAACAAACAACACATCAAAGTGGTCATTTTCGCTTCTGATTTAGATGAAAATGCCATTGAATTCGCCAGAAATGGCCTCTATCCGGATAGTATTTGGGCCGATATTACCCCTGAACGAGTCAGCCGATTTTTCTTAAAAAAGGAGCATAAATATCAGATTAAAAAGGAAATTCGTGAAATGGTGGTATTCGCCCACCACAATGTCATCAAAGACCCTCCCTTCTCCAAAATGGATTTGATTACCTGTAGAAACCTCCTGATCTATTTGGATAGTGAACTTCAAAAAAAAATAATACCCACTTTTCACTTTAGACTTAACGATGATGGGATACTGATTTTGGGAACGTCTGAAAGCATTGGTGACTACGGAGACCTATTCTCTGTGTTCGAAGAAAACCAAAAAATATTTAAAAAGAACAACAATATATACCGAAAGGAAAGCTTGTTTTACCAATTGCCTCCCATTGAACGACAAGCAGGTTCCAATGAGCTTCCACAAAATTTCACATCCAGAAAAAAACCAGATTTCTCCAACACCAGTGATAAAATCCTCCTAGATCAGTACGCTCCACCCTCCGTCATCATTGATAAAAACAACGATGCTATTTATTTTTCCGGCAACACAGGCCTTTTTCTCGAGCCACCCTCGGGTGTTCCAAGGTTCAATATCTTGGATATGGCAAAAAAAGGACTGGGTGTTTACTTGGGAAATGCCCTAAAAAAGGCGCGAAAAAACAACTTTGAAACCCGTATTACAGGCATTGAAATATTGGTGAACGATCAGTTCCATTGCCTTGATTTAATCGTGAAACCGCTGAACAGCAAGGAGTATGAGTTGGGCACTTTAATGGTTATTTTTGAGCCCATCAAAAAAGTAGTTTCCAAGGGCTCTAAAGTCGCCAGCAATACCTTGCCCAGTAAACGCGCCATGCATGAAGTGGAACGAGAACTCAAAATTACCCGAGAACACCTTCAAACGGCAATCCATGAACTCGAAATATCCAATGAAGACCGCATGACCGCTTTTGAAGAACACCAACTGTCCAACGAAGAACTGCAAAGTACCGTGGAAGAACTCGAAACTTCCCGGGAAGAGCTCCAATCGGTGAATGAAGAAATGATTACCGTCAACAATGAACTTACCTATAAAATTGAACAACTCTCCCAAGCCAACAACGATCTGAACAATTTATTGCGGAGTATTGAAGTGGTCACGCTCTACCTCGACCCAGAACTGAAAATCAAACGTTTTACCGGCGCAGCCTCCAAAATATTCAACCTCATCCCCTCCGATATCGACAGACCCATTACGCAGCTCTCCAGCAATTTGGTCTACAATACCCTCGCTGATGATGTGAAATTTGCCCTGAAAACCCTTTCCGTCAAATCAATTGAAGTCAATACCACCGATGGTAAGTGGTACAACATGCGCATTATCCCCTACCGTACCGCTGAAAATATTATTGAGGGTGTCTTGGTAACCCTCGTGGACATCAATGAACAGAAAACCATCGAAAAAAAAGCAGAAAAAATAAGTACCCACCTCAACTTAATGGCCGATAACTTCCCGGCCATCCCCTATTCCTGCACCTTAAAACCTACACTCAATATTGATTTTGTCGGCGAAAATTGCGAAAAAGTTACCGGTTTTTTACCCGAACAATTTATGGGGAATACGGACTTCTGGTTCAGCAGGGTGCATCCCGGCGACAGGAAAAAGATGCTGGATGCGCTTCATAATTCGTCAAAAAAAGGCGTAACAAAACATAAATTCAGGCTTCATTGTGCCGATGGGCACTACAAAAATTTTGTCAATACTTTTAGATTTACAGCCGCTGACAGTGACAAACCAGATTATATTCTAGGACTTTGGCAAGTCGAAAATGAGAACCCCGCACAGTAACAAAACAATACCTCCCCCATAATCTTCATGAAAAACATAGTGCCATGGCAAAAAACCCAATCACAAAAAGTAACCTTCCAGGACTACGGAAAAAAGCAGAGCAAAAAGCGCTGGAACAACCCAGTCAAACGCAGCAGTACGACCGCGCTGTCATGCAACATGAGCTAAATGTCCATGAAATTGAACTCCAAATGCAAAATGATGAGTTGAGGGCTACACAGGCAAAACTCAATATCTCCTGCAAAGAGTACGAAAACTTGTTTGACTTTTCACCCGTCGGTTACCTTATTCTCGATAAAAAAGGCTTGATAAAGCAACTAAACAAGATGGGCTGTACCCAATTGGGCTGTCAAAAAACAGAAGTTATCGGGATGCCGTTCTCCCATTTTATTCAAGGTGAATCAAGCCAAGATGACTTCTACCGCCATAGAAATATGGTTTTAGAATCCAAAATCCCTTGTAAAATGGAATGCGACATCACGAAAAAAGATGGCACATCCCTTTCAGTGTTGATTACTAGTATTTATGTCGGCGATGAAACCAATACCTTCAAGCATTTGCTGTTGATCTTGAACGATATCTCTGAAATCAAAGCAGAAGAAAACAAAATTACAGCTGCACTTCAAAAAGAACGGGAACTAAATGCCCTTAAATCAAGATTTATCCGAATTGCCTCTCACGAATTCCGGACGCCACTCTCCGCCATCCTATCCAGCAACTGGCTGATTGAGCAGTACTTGGAAGAGGCGCAGGTGAAAAATCTCAAAAAGCACTTCAATAGAATCGCCCATTGTGTTGAAGACCTGACAACCATTCTGAACGACTTCTTGTCCATTGAAAAAATTGAAAGTGGCTATATCACCATTACACGAAGCACGTTAAATATCCCCGATTTATGCCACGAAGTGATAGAAACATCCGCCGGCATCTTGGGCAAAGGGCAAGCCATTGAGTACAACCATGAAGGCCCGGAAACCATCCTGGAAGACAGCGCCATCTTGAGGCATATATTACTCAATCTGCTTTCAAATGCTTGTAAATACTCCGGAGAAAACAAGAAAATTTACCTAAACACCGAGGTAAACAACCATGAGTTTACCATTAAAGTTAAAGATGCAGGCATCGGAATACCCCTTGACGAACAGAAAAACTTGTTTGTCGTATTCTTCAGGGCTCAAAACGCACTCAATATCAAAGGCACCGGACTGGGACTTCACATCGTAAAAAGACACGCAGAATTGATCAACGGCACCATTGAGTTTACCAGTATTCCGAATATTGAAACTGTTTTCACCGTAAAAATACCACTTGTGTAAATTACGCCTACTTTATAGAATTGAGTTAAATACGACGCGAATTCATGTAAAAAAACACTTACACACTCCGGAATTAGATCCAAAAGTGATGGGTGATGCCAAGCAAACGCTTGGTATCACCCATCACTTTTGGATGCACCGCAAAAAAAATTAAAATTTAGGTACAATCATACACCCGAAAACTACCCGAAAATATCCGAAAACACCCGAAAACTACCCGAAAAGTCCGCTGAACGCCTTTTTCATGTGTTCAAAAGAAACCCCGATCTCCTTTCCAAATCGCTGAATCCGCTCCCGCGCAAACGCTGCGTCACGATCACGCCAAACCATCACTTCTTCCATTTTGCTGATCAACTGACTGAGCTGCGGTTGTAAACTTGCCAAATCTGACCACGGGGTAATGAGCAACCGGGTTCGGTACACCTCCATCTTGATGCGAAAAGAACTCAACAACTCCCGCTCTTCCGCCTCCAATACCGGATACAACTCCCCCATGATAAATTCCAACGTATAAACAGTACGCAACAGGCCATCACGCCACGAATCATAGGCCCGCTCACTCCCGGGAAATGGCTGCGTCAAAACCGTCATCAGCGCCTTCGTTTGCGCCTCCAAATCACCCATCAACTGACTGGCCCAATACCCCTGACGGCGCAACCGATGCGACTGCTCGTCCAAAAAGGCAGAAATTTTTTTCCACTCTCGGTCAAAAGCATCCTTCGCCTCGTTGCGACCCAACCGATATTGAAGACCAAACGCCTCAAGATCACTTTGAGTGTTGTTCCAAGGAAATTTGTGTTCGCTGACAATATCTTCTGTATTTTTCATGTGTTACCCTAATTTTTGTATGAATTGAATAAAAAAAACTCGGTACTAACAACACAAAATTGCAGCCTAAAGCCGTGTTTACGAAGGACTCAAATTAACCTTGCCATTGATTGTTATCAAATATATGACACATAATATCGCCATTGTTGTTGGCGTCCCCCCAACATCAGAAAAATACACGAAATACGGCAGAAAACGGGCCTTTTGGGCCAGACAGCGTGCCCGCGATTATTACTTCATATCATCACTACCTTTGACTTAACTCAACGCTAAAATATCCTAAAAGGCCAACCTTTGCTGTGCTGATAGGGTTGTTTGTCTGGTTCGATCGCATCGTCGATCGTTTGTTACCGGTTTTTATACGTCTATCTGCTGTTGAGTTATTCAATTTATTAACACTTTAAAACTAATGTATATGTCACTGATCAAATGGAACCCTGAAGTGCGTCTGTCTCCTAGTTTATCCTCTTGGATGGACGATTTTTTTTCAGACAACAATGGCGATTGGAATTTACCCATGGTGAGGGGTGTGAGTATCCCGGCAGTGAATGTCACCGAGGGAAAGGATTCCTACAATATGGCGTTAGCCGCTCCAGGCTTTAAAAAAGAAGACTTCAAAGTCGAATTAAGCAATGGTTGTCTCACCGTTTCAGGGGAGTCGGAGCATCAAGAGGAGGAAAAGGATGAAAAAGTCACCCGCAAGGAATTCAGTTATGCCTCCTTCAACCGATCTTTCACGCTGCCCGAAAATGTAAAATCAGACAATATCAGCGCAAAATACACCGATGGTATTTTACACATTGCCATTCCGAAATCAAAGACGGAGGAAAAACAGGGCAAAGTGGTGATGATTAAGTGATAACACCCCTCACTTAATTCCTGTTCTGCGTATTGGACTGTCCGATATAACAACCGGAAAATAAGTGTTTCGTTGACGTAGCGGTTTTTGATCGCCGCGTGATTGTGATCTGCTGATCCAAAAACAAAACACGCTTACGCCGGAGACAGTTTAGCACAACTGTTTCCGGCTTTTTTATGAAACCCTTTTCTATTATAATTCGACTTTTTAGCAACAGCACTCTGCATTAAAAACAGATTTTTTCATAAAAAATATTGTAAAACATTATATTTGCAAATAATTATCAGCCAAAAAACCATTCAGAAAGTAA
>JBIPOY010000229.1:0-5558 GCA_044378705.1 Saprospiraceae bacterium | reverse complement strand
TGGATTGAAAAAGGTTGCTCAATAGGGTAGTCCCTAAAATAAAAAAAACAAAAAGTTTAATAAATAGTATTTTTGACGCGCGTAAGGGTTTCGAGCTGCGTTAAAGATGGATAAAAACAATCGAAATCCACCACTAAAACACGTTATGTTATGTCAGAATTGGTCCCACAACCCTCTGATGTTGTTGTTGCACTTGATATCGGAACCACGAAAGTGTGTTGCCTCGCAGGTCGTAAAAACACACATGGGAAGCTAGAAATCATCGGAATTGGCAAAGTTGAAAGTGCAGGAGTGCTGCGCGGCGTCGTATCGAACATCGAAAAAACGGTCGGCGCTATTCGCGAAGCAGTAGAAATATGCGAGCGCAATGCCCGTATGAAATTTCATTCTGTACACGTCGGTATTGCCGGACAACACATCAAAAGTCTCCAACACCGGGGAATCTTAACCCGCGAAAGTGATCATACTGAAATCGCCAACCGCGATATTGATCGTCTCGTGAATGACATGTTTAAACTCGTTCTCCCTCCCGGCGACAAAATTATCCATGTTTTTCCACAAGAATTCACCGTAGATTCAGAACAGGGTATCACCGACCCGGTCGGGATGTGCGGTGTCAGGTTGGAAGCTAATTTCCATATTATCACCGGACAAATTACCGCGGTAAACAATATATACCGCTGTATCGAAAAAGCAGGTTTAAAAGTGGCGGATCTTACCCTAGAACCGATCGCCAGCTCAGATGCAACCCTTAGCGATGAGGAAAAACAAGCGGGAGTAGCACTCGTGGATATTGGTGGCGGCACAACCGATATCACGGTCTTTCACGAAGGTATTATCCGACATACAGCAGTGATTCCTTTTGGGGGTAATGTGATCACAGCAGACATCAAAGAAGGATGTACGGTCATGCAACCACAAGCCGAAAAACTCAAGGTCAAATTTGGATCAGCCATAGCCAGCGAAGTCTTCGACAACAGAATTATTACCATACCCGGACTTAAAGGTCGTGACCACAAAGAAATAAGCGAGAAAAACCTTGCCCGCATTATCCAAGCCCGTATGGAGGAAATTCTGGATTATGTGCTCTGGGAGGTCCGTCGAAGCGGCTACGAACGAAAACTGATCGGCGGTATCGTACTAACGGGCGGCGGGGCCTTGCTTGCCCATACAGACAAACTCATGGAACTGCATTCGGGAATGGCTTGCAGGGTTGGTGTTCCAGTGGAAAATCTCGCGCATGGATACCACGAATCTGTGTGTAGCCCCATTTTTAGTACCAGTATTGGTCTGTTGTTGCGCGGCTTAAATGACCTTGTTCCACAAAATGAACAGCAGCCAGAACCCCAAAACATACAGCAACCAAACGTGGTACCATCCAATGTTTCTGAAGAAAAGGAGTCCTCTTGGCTCGACAATATCTTCAAAAAAACAAAAGAATGGTTTGAAGCTGAACCAGATATGGATTTTAATAAAAAACATTGATTTTTAAAATCTTATGGGCAAGTGACTTGCCGGGTGAGTAACCTCACCGCCGGTTCGAAATTAAAGAAACTCCGCTGCGGAGCAATGCTATCCCTCCATGATGGATAACAATTGTTGGCCCAAATGCAGAGATACCGACTGGTTGCTGAACAATTCTATGTACATCAACTCTGACCGAGAAAAAAATAGTGAAAACGCAATTTGTAAACCAGTAACGTTTTAGTTATGCTATTCGATCTTCCGAAGGATGAACCTTCAATCATAAAAATAATAGGCGTCGGCGGCGGCGGTTCTAACGCCGTTACCCACATGTACAAGCAAGGTATCATAGGTGTTGATTACGCCATTTGTAATACAGATGCTCAAGCCATGCACCTCAGCCCTGTGCCAACCAAAATATCGTTGGGGCAGATTCTCACCGAAGGCCGCGGTGCGGGCAGTAAACCAAGTGTAGGCAAACAAGCCTGTGTCGAAAGCCTCGATGAAATCAAGAGGTTCCTCGACGATGGAACCAAAATGGTCTTTATTACGGCAGGTATGGGAGGCGGTACCGGTACCGGTGCAGCGCCCATCATCGCCAAGGCCTCTCAAGAACTAGGCATCCTCACCGTTGGGATCGTTACTCTGCCCTTTACTTTTGAGGGGAAAATTCGTGTCGGAAACGGCATGGAAGGGTTGGAAGAACTTCGTAAAAATGTAGATTGCTTGGTCATTATCTCCAACGACAAACTGCGCGACATCTATGGTAATTTGTCAATTTCTCAAGCATTTGGCGAAGCAGACAATATTCTTTGCACAGCAGCAAAAGGAATCGCAGAAATTATTACCGTCCCCGGTTATGTCAATGTTGACTTCGAAGACGTAAACACGACCATGCGCGGCTCCGGTGTTGCCATTATGGGCACCGCAGCCATTGAAGGCGAAAACAGGGCTTTCAGGGCCGCAGATCAAGCGCTGCGGTCACCACTGCTGGAAGACAATGATATTTTTGGGGCTAAAAATATCTTAGTGAACATTACTTCCGGCGTGAAAGAGGCTACTATGGATGAAATCTTCGAAATTACGCAGTTCGTCCAAGAAAAAGCAGGTGAAAACGCCAACCTCATTTGGGGTAATTGCTTCGATGAACGACTCGGCGAAAAACTCGCCGTAACCATCATCGCAACCGGATTTGATGTGAATGGACGAGTTCCTGCCGGACTGAATACGCAGCGACAGCCCAATCCTGCTGCCGATCGGCAAGTGGTATCCCTAGACGATGATGACCTGAACGGAAAAAAGCACCGGCCTTCTCTCTTTACAATCACGGCTGAAGAGCCCTATATTCCCGCGGATGAGAAGGCAGCCAGCGAACGCGTTATTGTGTTTGAAAATATCCGGGAAACTGTTGAAAATATCCGCCGTACTACGCCCGTGAATTCCGATCCTTACCTCAGTGGGATGGATGAAGAAGCCATCACTCCGGAAGAACGCCGCAAACGAATAGAAGTGGCCCAGCGGCGCCGACAAGAAGAGCTCAACCGACCTATTAATGTCGTCAAGCTTAATTCTCCGCAAACAATTATTGACCTCGAAAGTCAGCCCGCTTACCTCAGAAAAAGTATCAACCTTGATGATGTGCCGGATGCTGAAAAACACGAAATGTCAAACTGGACCATTTCTATGGAAGAAGAAGGGGAAATTAAAGTGGGCGGCAATTCTTTCTTACACGACAACGTCGATTGATAAAATATTATTTCTGCTTAGTGGTAGCGGCCTTGGTGTGTGGGACACCAGGCCGCTTTTTTTGTTGGCCGCGGCGTACGTGTTAAAAAAACCTTGATATATTTGCAGGTATTCCAACAAGTCAAACCTCGACAAATGATGAATCTATTTTTGGTTTTTGCTGGTCAAGATCAGGTAGTTTGTGATCGGCTTGTTCAGCACCTTAATTTGTTGAAAGAACGTCATTTATCGACTATTTACCCTTCCGGCAAAACAGATGCCCCGGTGCTTTCAGATCCTGATGCAGTACTGAACCTGTTGCAGGCAGATGTTGTTTTACTTTTAGTAAGCGTTGATTTTTTCAATGACCCTACCATCAACGAAAATCTGTTGACCAAGGTGTTCGATAGGCACCTCAAAGGCGATTGCCTGCTCATTCCGATTCTGGCAAAAAGCTGTCTCTGGCAGGAAACGTATGTAGGAAAATTCCTTCAATCAGGGGGGCTCACTCAATTCCCAAACGATGAAAAACCACTGGTTTATGTTGACAATGTCGAGCCGGATGACGAACGCTATGTCGAGACCATCAAGGGTGTCCGACAAATTATGGTAGAATATTTAGAAAAACAACGGGCCGCTCACCCTGCGATTTTACAAGAACAACACAATGATAACCCAAAAAAAATAAAACAAAGCGGCTTAATTCTAATCCCTATTGTCGCGTTGATTTTGTTTTATATTCTCTTAAGTGTATCTCAAGTAACAACAAAGCAATTGCTTTCCGATCATTCCTTTAGTTTTGACTACCCGCTGAAATACATCTCGGGCGGTAGCTTTATCATGGGAAGCCCTGAGAATGAAAAAGGACGTTATGGCGACGAGTGTCAACACCACGCTATTTTGCCCTCTTACTATTTGGGTAAATACGAAGTGACTCAAGCGCAATGGATGGCGATAATGGGTAGTAATCCATCGGAGCACAGTAATTGCAATGATTGCCCGGTTGAAGCAGTTACTTGGAATGAAATACAACAATTTATCACTAAATTAAACATATTGACGGGAATGAAATACCGCCTGCCCAGTGAGGAAGAATGGGAATACGCGGCAAGAGCTGCAGGCAACAGTGGCGGACTAGGCTTTTTGTATTCAGGGAGTAGTGACCCCAAAAAAGTTGCTTGGTACTACGAAAATACAGACAGAAAAAGCCATCCGGTTGGACAAAAAGCCCCCAATAATCTAGGTCTATACGATATGAGCGGTAATGTTTGGGAGTTCTGTCAGAATGAATACGAGGCTTATCCCGGCTGTAACGGCTACGGAATAGATGCCCGGGTACTGCGCGGAGGAAGTTGGTTCAATAATGCACAAAGTTGCCGCGTTGCTGCAAGAAGTGGATTGACCCCTAGTCGCCGTACACTTATTGCCGGCTTTCGCCTCGCGCTCTAATGCCGGTTTCAACTTTCAGTTGGCACAATGCCAGATATTTGTACCTTTGCGCCCCGTAACAACAGCACCTAACTATGACCAAATATATTTTTGTTACGGGTGGCGTCACGTCCTCGCTCGGAAAAGGAATTCTCTGCGCCTCACTCGCCAAATTACTGCAAGCCCGTGGTTTCTCCGTCACCATTCAAAAGTTTGATCCCTATCTCAATGTGGATCCCGGCACCCTTAATCCATACGAACACGGTGAATGTTACGTAACCGACGATGGGGCTGAAACAGACCTTGACCTCGGTCATTATGAGCGGTTTCTCAACACACCGACCTCTCAGGCCAACAATGTAACCACCGGCCGTATTTATCAAACGGTCATTAACCAAGAACGTGAAGGCACCTATCTTGGAAAAACGGTACAGGTAATCCCTCACATCACCGACGAGATAAAAAGAAGGATGCTGCTGCTGGGCCAATCAGGGCAGTTCGATATTGTACTCACAGAACTAGGCGGTACTGTGGGTGATATTGAATCGCTTCCCTATGTAGAATCTGTCCGCCAATTAAGATGGGAACTTGGAAGAGAACATTCTCTGGTTATACATCTTACATTGGTGCCGTATCTCAATGCGGCCAAAGAATTAAAAACAAAACCTACCCAACACTCGGTAAAACAGTTGCTGAGTCTTGGTGTCCAACCCGATATCCTAGCGTGCCGAACAGAACACCCACTTAATATTGATATCAGGCGCAAATTAGCCCAATTCTGTAACGTCGAAACCAGCTCCGTCATTGAAATGATTGATGCTGAAACTATTTATGACGTCCCATTGCTCCTACTGAAAGAACGTTTAGACTCCGTGGTGATTTCAAAGTTACACTTGAAAGATACCAAAGAACCCAACTTGGCAACTTGGAAAAATTTCTTG
>JBIPOY010000228.1:0-5567 GCA_044378705.1 Saprospiraceae bacterium | reverse complement strand
CCGAAAATAGCCAAATAGATTTTCGATCTGTGGCAGCCGCAAGGATGAAGTCAATGGCCTCTTTGAAGCCCATGTTGAGCATTTCATCGGCCTCGTCCAGCACAACACGCTGGATGGCATCCATGCGAATCGCCTTGCGAGACATCATGTCCATCAGACGGCCCGGCGTGGCCACCACGATTTGGGCGCCTGCCTTGATTTGGCGAATTTGACCTTCTATGCCTGCGCCGCCATACACCGCTACAACTTTGTATTGATGGGCGAATTTGGAATAGTTCTCCAGATCACTGGCCACCTGCACACAAAGTTCGCGGGTAGGACACATGATAAGCGCCTGTACACTGCGCTCTTTAGGATCAATTCTTTGCAATACGGGAAGGCCAAAAGCGGCAGTTTTGCCGGTGCCTGTGTTTGCCAAGGCGATGATGTCTGTGTCGCCTTCCAAGGCGATTGGAATCACAGCTTCTTGGACGGGAGTGGGTGTTTCAAAACCCAATGCTACAATACCCTGTAGCAGATCATCGGCAATGCCGAGACTTTGGAATGCATTCATGTAAAATTGACTTTAGGACGCTGGGGCGGATTGACCTCACAATTGATTGTCTATCATAATTTTAGACCAAGCCTTCATGCATTCAACCGCTCGAGACCCATCGTCTAATGTCAACACTGCCCAATGCCACCAATGAAATAATAAAAAAAAGAAACCACAAAAAGGGCTCTATTTTCCAATAACGCCGCAAAGGTAAAAATTATCTTTTGATTGAAGGTATCATTTTACCAATAAACCTATTTTTGATTTTTTCAATCGCTTATTTGATGTACAAAAATTTGGCGCCTCCTAAAAAACAGATTGCATCCACCCATCAAAAAAGACGCATTACAGCTCAATATTCCTAGCTTCTTCGCCCGACATTTGTTTTTCAAACATATCGGCGTAGTAGCCTCCTTTGGCAAGCAACGATTCGTGGGTGCCCTCCTCCGCGATGCGGTGTTGATCTAGCACGATAATCTTGTCAAATTGTAACATCGAGTAAATACGGTGGGTAATGATGATCGCAGTCTTATCCGACAACGCAGATTGCAAATAACCCAGTATTTGGCTTTCTGTGTGCGTATCCACTGCCGACAGACAATCATCTAAGAGCATTACATCAGGCTGCTTGGCAAAGGCCCTGGCAATACTGATGCGCTGCTTTTGGCCCCCGGAAAGGGTGACGCCCCGTTCGCCAACCATGGTGTCATAACCTTCGGGCAACGACAATATTTCTTGGTGAATGGCCGCACTTTGTGCAAAAAAAGCTGCCTCCTCACGGCTCACCCCCTCTCTCCCGAAAGCAATATTACCATATACACTGTCTGAAAAAAGAAATACATCTTGAGGGACATACCCCATCTGACGACGCAAATGAAACAGATCGTGCTCGCGAATGTTTTTACCGTCTAGTAGAATTTCACCTTCCGTGACATCATACAGGCGCACCAAAAGATCCGCAATCGTCGTTTTCCCACTGCCGGTACGCCCCACAATGGCCATCTTTTGACCGCTTTTTAGCGAAAAAGATACGTTTTCAAGTGCTTTGATGCCCGTGTCCGGATAAACAAAGGAAACATTCCGAAACTCTATATCCCCCCGAATATACTCAACTTTGCCCTCGAGTGCCGGAAATGAATTTTGAATCGTCGGCTCCGTCTTGAGAAATTCATTGATCCTTTTTTGGGATGCCGATGCCTGTTGTGTCAAGGAGGCAATCCAGCCAATGGCCGTAACCGGCCAGGTAAGCATATTGATATATATGACAAACTCCGCTATGTGCCCCGGTGTCAAGGTGCCCGCCACCACCTGCAAACCACCAACATATACCGTAATAATGATACTAGTGCCAATAAGCAACGACATAAGGGGGAAGAAAAAAGCGTCAATCCGGATTAGTTTGAGTGATTTTTGGCGATAGTCCTCGCTTTGATCGGCAAACCAACGCCCCATGGACGCCTCTTGCGCATAGCTTTTAACCACCCGGATACCACTGTACACTTCCTGCGCAGTGCCGGTGAGGGTGGCCAATTGCTGCTGAATTTTCTCGCTGCGACGGTTGATGACAGTACTTACCCAATAAATCGACAAACTTAAAAAAGGCAAGGGCAGCAACGACCAAAGGGTCAACTCAACACTCACACTGAGCATGGATGAAATGGCCAGTACAAACAGAAAAATTAAATCTAGGCCATACAAAATGGTTGGACCCAAAAACATTCGAACCTTAGACACATCTTCTGAAATACGTGACATCAGATCGCCGGTGCTGTTTCGCTTGTAAAACGCCAAATCCAGCCGGGTGTAATGCGCAAATACCTCCTTGCGCATGTCGTACTCAATCAAACGACTCATCACAATGATGGTTTGACGCATGAAAAACATGAACAACCCCATCAACAACGCCAAACCAATAACGGCCGCGCCAAACCAAGCAATCTTAACCCCCAAATCGTGAAATGCTTCAGGATGGGCGCCGATACCACCATGTTCCCTGTAAAACTTGACACGATCTACAACCGTATCCAATGCCTGGCCGATTACTTTGGGCTGCAACACGCGAAACCAGTTGGCCAATCCGACAAACAAGATGCCCAACAAAAACCGCCATCTATATATCCAGAAAAATTTTTTTAGGTAGGAAAGGTGCTTCATACAGCAATTTTTAAAAAATCAACAACACCTCGACGCTAAAACTGTTCATTATTTACACAAAAGGATTTGCCAAAGAATTTTGTCAGAGGTGGTACTTTTGACCGTACACAAAACCAAGCACCTTCATCCTATGAAAGAAGCATACATTATTACAGGTTACCGTTCCCCCATCGGCAAAGCCGGAAAAGGCGCTTTCAGAGGCTATCGCTCCGACGATCTAGCCGTGGATGTGATCAAACATCTGCTGGCTCAAATCCCACAACTCGACCCAAAATTGGTAGACGACTGCATCGTCGGCTGCGCCAATCCGGAAGGCGAACAAGGCCTCCAAATTGGCCGCTTGATCTCCAACCGCGCACTCGGAAAAGACGTGCCCGGTATGACCGTCAACCGCTACTGTGCCTCAGGATTAGAAACCATCAGCATCGCCGTCGCAAAAATTCGCGCCGGAATGGGTGATTGCTACATCGCCGGCGGTGCCGAAAGTATGTCGGCTATCCCCATGACAGGATACAAACTGGCCCCCAACTACAATATTGCCGCCCATACACCTGACTATCTCGTCGGCATGGGACTCACAGCAGAAGCAGTGGCCCACAAATGGGACATCAGCCGCGAAGCCGCCGATACCTTCAGCCTCCGCAGCCACCAACGCGCAGCAGCAGCCATAGACGCAGGAAAATTTAAAGATGAAATTGTCCCCATCAACGTACCAGAAGTATGGGTCGAAAACGACAAACGCCAAGAACGTACCAACACCGTGGACACGGATGAAGGTGTACGGCGCGAAACTTCGCTGGAAGGACTCGCCAAACTCCGGCCTGCTTTTGCCAACGGCGGCGTGGTCACCGCAGGCAATTCCTCCCAAACGTCCGATGCAGCAGCTTTCGTACTCGTTATGTCGGAAGCGCTCATGACATCTCTCGGACTACAACCCATCGCACGGCTGGCAGCATGCTCCGTCGCAGGTGTTGAGCCAATTTATATGGGTATCGGCCCCTGCGCAGCCATACCCAAAGCACTCAAACAAGCCGGTTTGACCCTCAGCCAAATTCAAGCCATCGAACTCAATGAGGCCTTCGCAGCACAAGCACTCGCTGTAATCAAAGAAGCCGGCCTCAACCCTGATATTGTCAATGTCAACGGCGGCGCCATCGCTCTCGGCCACCCCCTCGGATGTACCGGAACAAAACTATCTATTCAAATACTCCACGAAATGCAGCGAAACAACCAAAAATTTGGGTTGGTAACCGCATGCGTTGGCGGCGGACAAGGCATTGCCGGCATTTGGGAACTGCTCAACTAAACACCATGAAAAAAATTACGCTTCTATTGGCATTGTTTTTCTCAAGCATCCTGGGCATCTCTGCCCAAATAGCGCTGCGGGGAAAAATAACCAACATACCGGCCAATGCCATTCAGGTAGCCTTGGTCGATTATTGGGCTGTGGATCACTGGCAACAATTGGCAATTCTCCAACTACAGGCCGATGGCGCTTTTTCCGCCAACATCACGCCTCCTGTCCAAGCACAATGCCGTATCCGAATGGCCGGCCAAAACAAGGCCTGGACAGATTTTATGCTCCCACCCACCGGGATTCAACCCGATTCAACCCTCCTGCTGGACCTCGACTTTACTGCCATGAATGGTAGCCCGGCACGCATCAAGGGATCCGCAGAAAACGAGGTGTACTTTGAACTGATGACGGCCTACCACAGCCTCAACCTGCTCCGAGATAGCAGCGCAGCAACCCCTCCGACAACATTGCGGGAAGCTGAACACCAATTCAACTTGGTGTGTCAGAAAATTTCGCAGGAACACCGCGAATCCTTTACCGGCGATATGGTGGCCAATCTGTTGAGGCTACCCGAACCCGTACCCACCACCGAAAAAACAACCAAAGAAACTCTTCCTTCTTCCAACGCCTTTGCCATCGCACATGCCCTGGAAAACATCCCTTTTCGTTCTGAAAAAATTCTCTACCACAACGGCTTTGCAAAAGCCCTGAACCGTTACTACCTTTATTTCGAGCCTAAAAACGAGGAAAATAGCAAACTATACGTGGACGGAATCATGTCCCGACGCAATGGTTCCGAAGCCGTGGATGTCTTTTTGTTTAAATACTTGCTCGACAAAATGCTCGATGCAAAAGATGAAGCGGGGCTTCACCACCTGCTCACGTGGTATTTACCCGACTGCTCCGACGAATCGCCGTTGCCCAATTATATAAAAACACTCATTCAAGCACTGAAAAGTTGTGAACCCGGGAAGACAATCCCCGACCAACGCATGCCAGGACCCGATGGAAACAGTATTTCCATTGAAAGTGTTTGTGCCAAAAACAAGATAACCCTCCTGTTTTTTTGGCGTAGCAACTGCTCCCATTGCAAAGAATTTAAACCTGTGCTGGCAGCCTTGTATGACAAATACCACCCGCTTGGCTTGGAGATACTGGCCTTTTCACTGGATAATTTAGAGGTCGGATGGAAAGAATCCTTACAACGGGAACCAACCAAATGGGTCAATGCTTTTATCCCAGCAGAACAACGCAAAGCCATTAACCTACTGTTCCCTATCCCGAGTACACCCACGCTGATTGCCTTGGACAACACGTGTACCGTGGTAAGTCGGTTGATTTTGCGGGAACAATTGGAAGTTTTTCTGAAGGAAAAACTGGGCGAAAAATAGCCCGGATACAGCCCCTGTAGAACGTTCTAAACAAGTACTGTAAGCAGGAGATGCCCGGTACAATAGGGAACAAAAACCTAGGCTGAGATAATTCACTCCACAGGTCGTATCTTTGCGGCTCACATAAACCTCCGTCCTGATTTGAGACACTTCCTGCCACACTTTATCCAGGAGCACTACCGCAACAACG